>CAYZFU010000020.1:1292-2542 GCA_964477725.1 uncultured Halopseudomonas sp. | reverse complement strand
AAGAACTGGCGCCTGATGGCCTTCGGTTGCCTGGCGCTCGCCCTGCTGATGGCGGGTGGCCTGGTCTGGCGCTCGGCGCAGTCCATCGTCACCCCCTATGTCGTCGAGGTGGACAGCTCTGGCCAAGTGCGCGCGGTCGGCGAGGCCGCCACACCGTACCGGCCAGCCGATGCACAGGTCGCCTATCACCTGGCGCGCTTCGTCACGCTGGTGCGCTCGCTGTCCATCGATCCGATCGTGGTGCGGCAGAACTGGCTCGATGCCTACGACTACACCACCGACCGTGGCGCGGCCGTGCTCAACGACTACGCACGCACCAACGATCCGTTCGCCCGCGTCGGCAAGGAGTCGGTGACGGTGCAGGTGATAAGCGTGGTGCGAGCCAGCGATACCTCTTTCAACGTGCGCTGGGCAGAGCAGCGCTTCGTAAACGGCTCGCCGGCCGGTACCGAGCGCTGGAACGCGGTGATCTCCACCATCCTGCAAACCCCGCGTACCGAGCAGCGCCTGCGCAAGAACCCCTTGGGTATCTACGTCAACGGGCTGTCGTGGAGCCGCGAGCTCGATGCGTCCGAAGGAGCCAAGCCATGAACCTGTCCTTCCGTAAGTCCGCGTTTCCGCTGGTCCTGCTTGCCTTGGCCGGCTGTTCCAGCCAGGGCAAGCCGCCACCGCGCATCTCGCTCGACGAACCGGTGCAGGCGCAGCCGTTGCCCGAGCCGCCGAAGCCGGTGGAAGTGGTGGCGGTGCCCAAGGTGCTACCGCTGCCAGGACAGATGAAGCTATTGCCGGACGAGGCCAGTCCTGCCCCGGAGCCCGCCGACGAGAAGGTGAGGGTGTCGCGTGCGAACCAAGAGGCGAGGGTGGCGCCCACCCGTGAGGGTTACGTCAATGCGATCCAGGTCTGGCCCTATAGCGATGGCGCGCTGTACCAGGTCTATGCCGCGCCGGGGCGCGTGACCGTGATCGCGCTGCAGGCTGGCGAGGAGCTGGTGACGGTCGCCGCTGGTGACACGGTGCGTTGGATCGTCGGTGACACGTCCAGCGGCGCCGGCGATGCGCTGCGCGTCAATGTGCTGGTCAAGCCGATCCGCTCGGATCTGAAGACCAACCTGGTCATCACCACCAGCCGGCGTACCTACCTGATCGAGCTGACCTCCACCGAGCGTGCCTGGATGGCCTCGGTGTCCTGGGATTACCCGAAGGACCGGATGCTGGCCTTGCAGCGCCAGGCGCAGGCCGCGCAGGCGACC
>CAYZFU010000020.1:0-1282 GCA_964477725.1 uncultured Halopseudomonas sp. | reverse complement strand
GGTAGATACCGGCCTCTCGTTGGAAAAGATCCGCTTCCGCTACGCGATCAGCGGCAGCAATCCGCCGTGGCAGCCGCTGCGCGCCTTCGACGACGGCGATAAGGTCTATATCCAGTTTCCCGCCGGCATTGCCCAGGGCGAGCTGCCTCCACTGTTCGTGATCGGCGTGCAGGGCGATGGTCAGCTGGTGAATTACCGCTTCCGCTCGCCGTTCTACATCGTGGATCGGTTGTTCGGCGCGGCAGAGTTGCGCCTGGGTGGCGATAAGAGCGACGTGGTGCGCATCGAGCGCACGGACGGCGTGGCAAGGAGGAACTGAGCATGGGCCAGGACGACTCCGAACCAGTCGCGCCGCCGGTTGGTAAAGTCGCTCCCGAGTCGGTCGCGCTACGTGCCCAGCCACGCCCGGTTACGCGGTTGAACCGACGGACTCTGGTGGTGCTTGTCGGTGGGCTTTCTGCCGCGGTATTGGGGGCAACCATCTGGTCCTTGCAACCACCGAAGCCTCGGAGTGGCAATGATCCGGCCGAGCTATATAACGTCGACCGGGTTTCGCGTTCCGAAGGGCTCGATCGACTGCCCTCGGACTACTCCAAGCTGCCGCCGTCTCCGCCGGAACTTGGGCCGCCGCTGCCGGGCGACCTTGGCCCCGCCATCGTGCAGTCGCAGCGACCTATGGCCCCCAGCTACACGACACCTGGACACGATCCCGCCGAGGCTGAGCGGCTGGCCCGGATGAAGGAGGCGGAGGAGGCAGCCGCCTCGTCGGTGTTCTTCCGTACGGGCAGCCAGCACCCATCCTCAACCGCACCCGCCCAACCGGTTGCGCCGCCAACAACACTGGTAGGCTTCGATCCACTGGCCGCCGGCCCCGCCTCGACGGCGGCGCAACCCCTCGATCCGACAGCCGTGCAGAATCGGCAGGAGCAGAAAGAGGCATTCCTGCAAACCGGCACTACGGAAACCCGTAATTCCGGGAGCCTGCAGCTACCGGCGTCGCCATATCAGGTCATGGCCGGCACTGTGATCGCTGGCGCTCTGGTGACGGGCATCAAGTCGGATCTTCCGGGTGACGTGATCGGCACGGTGACGGAGCCGGTCTACGACACGGCGATCGGCAAGCATCTGCTGATCCCGCAAGGCTCACGCATTCTGGGTCGCTACAACAGCCAGGTCAGCTACGGGCAAAGCCGGGTGCAGGTGGTGTGGAATCGCATCATTCTACCGGATACATCCTCGCTGACGCTGGACAACCTCGTGGGCACCGACCCGGCCGGCTATG
>CAYZFU010000019.1:14883-24981 GCA_964477725.1 uncultured Halopseudomonas sp. | reverse complement strand
GGCTGCGCTCGCAGCCGGGTCCGGCGTTTCATTTTCTCAGAGGCTGCTTCGCGGAAACTCTTCGGAAAACCGCTTCTCCGCCTGCTGCTTGAGTCTCTCCCCTTTCGATACGTCGCGCTTGGCCTGCTTCAGTTCGCGTTGGGCTTCGCGTAGCTGTTTCTCTGACTGACTGATCTGTTTCTCGGCTACCTTGATCTGCTTGGTTCCCGACGCTATGAGTTCGTTGCCACGGTCCCACTGTTTCGCCAGGTCCTTTTGAATTGCCGCGCGCGAGCTGTCTTCGGCGGCATGCTGGCGCATCAGGTCTGCGGTGGAAGGCTGTTTGTTGGCACATCCGCCTAGTGCCAGCGCGAGAATTCCGGTCAGGGCGAGAGAGGGCTTGTTCATGATGATACTCCTTGCAAATCTAGGCGCGCTTGAGCTCGTCAGGACGAACCAAGGCGAGGCGAAGCAGGGCAATTCCTGCGTGGTCAGGCCCGGCAGGCTGGCTGCCGGGAGCGACTGATAGCGGTCGACTCAGCGACGCCGCGGGCGGTTGGTAGAGGAAGAGCGTCTGCGATTGGCATCAGCTGCGGCCTTTTGCTCGGCTTCGTTGGCATCGCTGAAAGCCTTCTCCTCTGCGCTTTGCTGGCGCCGGGGAATGGGTCTGAGGTAATTTTCTTCCGGGGGAATGCATTCGAGCTTGCCGCCGAGCAGCGTCTCGATTGGCGGAATCTGGAAAGCGTCATCCTCGCCGGCGAGGCTTATCGAGGTCCCCTTGGCGCCGGCTCGACCAGTCCGGCCGATGCGATGCACGTAATCTTCAGGGTCTTCCGGCAGCGTGTAGTTGACCACGTGGCTGATGCCATCGATATGGATGCCGCGGCCGGCAACATCAGTGGCGACCAGTACCCGCAGATTACCCTCCCGGAAGTTGTCGAGCGTGCGGACCCGCTTGTGCTGGGGCACGTCGCCGGATAGCTGCGCAGCGTTGATTCCGTCGCGAACCAGGCGTTCCTGTACCCGGCGTACTTCATCCTTGCGGTTGGCAAAAACCATTACCCGTTCGAGATTGAGCTGGGTGATCAGATTGTAGAGAACCTTGTACTTGTCCGCGCCGCTTACCGCATACACTTTTTGCGTAATGTTTTCCGATGCAGGGCGCTCGGGCTCGATTTCGACAACGGCCGGGTCTACCGTCCACTGCTGGGCCAGATTCATCACGTCATCGCTGAAGGTGGCGGAAAACAGCAGGGTCTGCCGGTCGCCCTTGCGCGGCGTCTGACGAATGATCTGGCGGACCTGGGGAATGAAGCCCATATCGAGCATCCGATCGGCTTCATCCAGCACCATCATCTCGACCAAATCCAGGTGAACTTCCCCGCGGTTGCAGAAATCCAGCAGCCGGCCGGGTGTGGCGACGAGGATGTCAACGTAGCGTTTTTCCAGCTGCTTGAGCTGTTTGTCGGAATCCATCCCGCCGACGAAGGCCATCACGTTTAGCCCGCAATGCTTGGTCAATCCCTCTGCGTCGTTGGCTATCTGCATGACCAGTTCACGCGTCGGTGCAATGATCAACGCGCGGGGCTCGCCCATGTAGCGCTCATCCGGCGGCGGCGTTTCCAGCAGTTGGGTAATGGTGGAAATCAGGAATGCAGCGGTCTTGCCGGTGCCGGTCTGCGCGCGACCGATGGCGTCCTGACCCTGCAGCGTCGAGCCCAGCACCTTGGCCTGGATCGGCGTGCAGTAGCTGAAGCCCTGATCCTGAATCGCGCGCATCAGACTGGCTGGCAACGGAAAATCATGGAAGCGGGTTTTTCCTTCAGCCGGTTCGACGACGAAATGCTCGAGCGACCATGACGCGGGCGGGGCAGGCTTTGCTGCGCGCGGCTTGGCCGGCTGGCGCGGTTTCTTCGGGCGGCTCGGCGGTGCCTCCTGCACTGCGCTGGAAGGCTGTTCGGCAGTTTCCTGCGACCGGACTGCCGGCGCGGATTGCGTGGTTTCCGCAGCTGCAGCAGCGCGCTGCTGCGGTGCATCCGGCGTTTCGCCGGGTTTGAACAGTTTCTTCAGTGCTTTGAGCACGGGTTTCTCTCGATCAGGCAAGTGGTATTAACTCGCCAGTGTAAAGCAAGCCCGTCTCTTAGCGAAGCCCGTCGACGATTCCGCCTAGGGTGAAAGCCGTTTTGTCAACCATTCACGGATGTCTGAAACCTCCGCCGGGCAGACCTCATGAGCCATCGGATATTCGTGCCATTCGGTGCGGTGGCCTGCGGCCTGGAGTTGATCATGCGCTTCTCGGCCCATGCTGATCGGCAGCACGTCATCATGGCGACCATGGGCGAAAAACACATCGAGCCTGGGCGCATCCGGCCCCTGACGACCGATCAGCTCCGCCACCGTAGGACCATAGGTCGACAGGGCTACCAGGCCACCGATGCGCAGTTCACCTTCAAGCATAGCGTGCAGAACGACGGCCCCACCTTGAGAGAACCCGGCCAGGATGATCCGCTCCCCGCTGATACCCTGGGCGATCTGGGCCTCAACCAACTGACGAACCATTGCCGCCGCCTCGCTCATATGCTCGTCGTTGATTACCCGAGCCGGCGACATGCCGAGAATGTCGTACCAGCACGGCATGGGAAAGCCATTGTTGATGGTCACGCGGCGGGTCGGTGCCTGCGGGAAGACAAAGCGAGTGCCATGCCCCGCTGGAAGGTTCAGCGCTTCGACGACGGGTACGAAGTCGAAGCGGTCGGCGCCCAGCCCGTGTAGCAGGATGACGCACGCATCGGCAGCGGCAGGCGGGTCGATAATCAACGGGGTTTGGTTCATCGTCTGTTCCTCGATCAGGCGCGGGACATGAATTTTCCGGACTCGGTGTTGATGCGTACGACCTCACCAGTCTCCAGATATTCCGGAATCTGGATCTCGAGCCCGGTAGCGAAGCGCGCTGTCTTGGTTCGGGCGCTGGCCGAGGAGCCTTTGATTGCCGGCGGCGTTTCTTCGATTGGCATCTCCACTACGGCGGGAAGTTCTACGCCGACCAGTGCTCCCTCTACCAGCAAACCGTAAAGCCCCTGCACGCCGTCGTGCATGTAGGGCAGTTCGTCCTCGAGTTGCTCGGCCGACAGGGTAAATTGCGAGAAGTCTTCGTTATCCATGAAGGTGTAGCCATCGGCGTCGGCATACAAGAACTGGATGGCGCGCTTCTGGAAGTCGATCGGCGCAAGAAAGTCGTCACCGGTCAGGCTCTGGTCGAGCTTCTGCTTGGTTTGCGCGTGGTTGAAGCGAACCTTGTACAGCGTCGTGCCGCTGCGTGAAGAGGGGCTTTTCACGTCGATCAGCGAGACGATGTAAGGCTGATTGTTGATCTGGACGATCTGGCCTTTTTTCAGTTCCGATGCTTTGGGCATGCTTGATACTCGGGGGGTGGGCAAAGCAGCTATTCTGCCGACGGCTGCCCCGGCGCTGCAAGCAGACGTCGGGGCATTCCGGATAATCAGGAAGGCTGCTGGCCATCGACACGCTTGCTGACAATAAGCCGCTCCAGTCCTTCGCTGTTGCGCAGGTTGATATCCATCTGACGGAAGGCGATCTCGATGCCGTGTTCACGGAACTGACGGTCGATTTCCCGGTTGATCTCGTCGATCGACAGGTTGCGGTCCATCAGTTCCTTAACATGTATGCGCAGCTCATGGTTCAGTGTGCTGTCACCGAAACTGAGGAACAGCACCATCGGTGACGGATCCTTGAGTACCCGGGGATTGGATGCGGAAATGTTCAACAGCAGCTCGCGCACTTTCTCCAGGTCCGACCCGTACGCGACGCCTATCGTCATGGTGACCCGGGTAACGGTGTCGTTGAGCGACCAGTTGATCAGTTGATTGGTCACGAAGGTCTTGTTCGGAACGATGATTTCCTTGCGATCGAAGTCGGTAATGGTTGTCGCGCGGATGCGGATACGGTTTACCGTTCCGGACAGGTTGCCGATGGTGACCACATCGCCAATACGGACCGGACGCTCGAACAGAATGATCAGGCCGGAGACGAAGTTGGCGAAGATTTCCTGCAGACCGAAGCCCAGGCCCACACCTAGGGCGGCCACCAGCCACTGCAGTTTGCTCCAGCTCACGCCCAGCGTAGACAGGGCCGAAAATAGTCCGGCGCCGACGATTACATAACTGAGCAGGGTCGTGATGGCATAGCTGCTGCCCTGGCGCAGGTCCAGGCGCGAGAGCACCATGATTTCAAGCAGGCCCGGCAGGTTGCGCGCCAGTGACAGCATCAACACGATGATCACCAGTGCCCCGAGCATATCACCTGCGGTGATCGGCGCCATTACCGGCGCTTCGGCGGTCCCTGCGTTGTATTCCCACAACGTTACGGACTGCAGATAGGAGGCCGCGCTGATCAGGTCAGACCAGGTGAAATACACCAGCACACCGAACAGGATGACCAGGCCCATGCGCGCCAGGCGCAATGATTGCTGGTTGATCTGCTGGATATCCATCACCGGGATTTCCACCGAGACCTCACTATCCACACTCTCCCGAGCTTGCGGTGCCTGGCGCTTGTTGAGCGAGCGCTGATAGGCAAGACGACGCCCGGCGACGTTGAGGTTACGCATCACCGCGCCCTCCACGAGCATCCAGAGGATGATCAGATATAGGGTGCCGATAAAGCGGTCCGTCAATTTTATCGCGGTGTAGTTGTAGCCCCAGGCCAGCAGCCCGGCGACCGCCAGTGGCGCCAATACCAGCACCAGCGAGGCGCTGGCATGCAGTACCTTGGAGCTGTACAGCGGCTGGCTCTGCTGCATCATGCGGCCTAGCAATGCAGCCAGCAGGACCAGGCCAATGAGTAGCGTAAGCCGGCCGATGACGTCGTCGATCAGTTGCTCCGGTCGGGTTTCGCCAAGGGCGACAACGGCCACCATCGGCAACACTATCCATGCCGAGCGCCGTACGAGCCGGTGCAGCCGGTCGACCAGGCCCTGATCCCAGCGGAAGTGGAGGGTGGCGATGCCGCTCGGGTCGAGTACCCGATAGAACAGGTGTAGCATGAACCAGGCCAGCGCCAGCTGACTCAGCGCCTGCCCGAGCCCGGGCATGGACGGGACCTCGCCCCGGGTGAAGACCAGGCCGAGCCCACTGAGCACCAGCGGCACCGGGATGATCATGACCGCAGTCAGCAGCAGTGCCTTGGGCGTATGCCGTACGCTGTCCCGCCGGAAGTGGCCGACATCCTCATGCAATAGACGCAGCTGCTCGCGCAGACGGGGCAGTCGCCACAGGTACAGGGCGACCAACAACGCAATAAGGGCGAGCCATAATGCATGCTCGCGCAAGTTGCCGCCGATGACCTTCAGCTGTTTCACCGACTCCACCGCCTGGAGCTGGGCGAGCGCCTGAGAAGGGAAGTTGAGGAACCAGCTTCGATCCAATGGCCGGTTGCTTGCTACCCAGAACAATTGATCATCAATGGTGCGACGCAGCTCGCTACTGGTTTGCTCTAGCTGCCGCTGGTTGATCTGCAGCGTGATCGCCTGACTCAGCAGCGTATTGATATTGGCGCTGAGCTGGTCGACCAAAGATACCCGGCTGTTGACCACTCGCTCGAACTCGGCGCGAAGCGACTCGCGCTGCTCCTCCGGCAGCTGATTGATCAGTCGCGCAAGATACGCCGAAGGATTGGTCATCTCGTCGCGCAGCTGATTCAGCTCGAACTGGCGCAAACGCAGGTCGGCGATCTGGTCGGTCAGCGTCAGGTCGGGACGGGTATCGGGCAGTGCTTTTTTCTGCTGATGCAGGATGCGCGAAAGCAGCACGCTGCCTTCCAGTACGCCGATCTGCTGGTCAAGGGCGCTCTCGATCTGGGTGACGCTGTCGATCTGCTGTTTGGTGAGGATGTTCTTGCGCGTCAGCTCGCCGAGCTGATTGGTCGCACGCAGCAGCTCCTCACTGAGGCGGCGATTGAGCGTGCCCTGTTCGCGCAGAAGCTGCTGATTGCCCGCCTGGAGAACTTCTTCGGTCGTCTCGCTGACGGTGCGCTCGGATTGCGTCCGTCGCTTGGCGTCGATCAGATCCTGCAGCACCTGAATTTCGGTTTCTATATCGGTGATCTGGCGCGAGAGCAGGTCACGCTGTTGCATCGCCAGGTCCTGCAACACGCTGTTGGCATTCAGGCGTTGACGCAGCAACTCGTTGTGGCGTTGCAGCGCGCGCTGCTCGGCACGCATCATGGCCAGCCGGGCGGTATTCAGGGGAGTGTCGGCCTGACGCTGAAGGTTGCGGATCTGCTCGCTGAGCTGCTGCTCTCGGGCCTGGTTTGTCGACACGCTGGCCTGGGTGCGCTCGGGTCGGGTCTGCGCAGCGATCAGCTCGCTGTTGACCGCCGTCAGCTCGTTCTGCCAGCTGAACATCCGCGTTACCCTCTCGCCGAGCAGCGTTTCGAGTTCTGCCAGGTCTCGGTTTTCGTAAAGCGCGTGCAGTTCCGTTGCGGTTTGTGCCTGGGTGCGTTCGAGCTGCTGGCGCGCCAGACGAATCCGCTCCGGCGCCTGTTCGATCTGCTTGCCCAGATCAGCCAGATCGGTATTGATGCTCTGGATGCGCTGAAGGAAATTCAGTGTGTTCTGGTAGAGGTCCTGCAGGTCCCGCTTCTCGGTATCCGACAGAGAGCTGTCGGCCAGCGCCTGCATCGCCGTTCGGGTCTGCTCCATCGCCTGGGTCAGTTCGGATTCGGGGGAGGATTCCTGCGCGTGCACGCCGGAGGCGAGCATCAGCTGCAGTGACAGAGCCAGGAAGGCGAGAACGCGAGTGAAAGCGCGAGGCATCGGGGAAGATCCGCTGGGTAAAATGGCAGAAGGTTATTCGCCCCCGAATGGATTGGGAAGCAAGGGAAAAGCGTCAAAATGTATCAGGCCACCCTAAGGTGGCCTGAAGAGATGATCGAGCGGTGAGGTTGGTCACATTTCGATCAGAACCAGCTGTCCTGCATATCCAGACAGGTGGCGTCGCGGTTTTCCAGTACCGTCAGGCCATGATGACAGCT
Organism: uncultured Halopseudomonas sp.; assembly: GCA_964477725.1. Taxonomy (GTDB): domain Bacteria; phylum Pseudomonadota; class Gammaproteobacteria; order Pseudomonadales; family Pseudomonadaceae; genus Halopseudomonas. Next base: position 17,952 of record CAYZFU010000019.1, on the reverse strand, counting down.
TGGTACTTCCCAGGTCAGGAAATAACGTGCGGCCTGCAACTTGCCGCGGTAGAAATCGCTATCCGCCTCGTTTCCGCGAGTCAGGCCCTCTTGCGCGCGGATCGCCTGTTCCAGCCAGCGCCAGCCGATCACCATGTGACCGAAAGCATTGAGATACAGCGTCGAGTTGGCCAGCGCCTGATTGACCTTGCCCTGTCCCATGTCGCCAAGCAACGCTAGAGTCACCTTGCCGATATGTGCATGCAGCTTTTCCAGCGGCTCGCGCAGTGCGTTCAGTGAATCGAATTCGCTGGCACGGCTGCAGGTGCCCTGAATCAGGCCGGACAGCTGCTTGAGTGCGGCGCCGTTGTTCATCGCCACCTTGCGGCCGAGCAGGTCGAGCGACTGGATACCGTTGGTGCCCTCGTGAATCGGGTTCAGCCGGTTGTCGCGGTAATACTGCTCGACCGGGTATTCGCGGGTATAACCGTGGCCGCCGAGAATCTGGATAGCCAGCTCGTTGGCCTTCAGGCAGTAGTCGGATGGCCAGGCCTTGACGATCGGCGTCAGCAGGTCGAGCAACTCCAGAGCAGTCTTGCGCTGCTCTTCGGTTTCCAGGGTCTCGGTATCGTCGAACAGGCGCGCGGCATACAGCCCCAGGTCATATCCACCTTCGACATAGGCTTTCTGGGTCAGCAACATGCGCTTGACGTCGGTGTGCTCGACGATCGATACCTGTGCGCTGCCTGGATCCTTGCCGTCGGGCAGGCGACCCTGCGGACGGTTGCGGGCGTAATCCAGCGAGTATTTGTAGCCTGCGTTGCCAAGCATTACTGCACCCATGCCGACGCCGATACGCGCTTCGTTCATCATCCGGAACATGTAGTTCAGCCCCTGGTGCGGCTTGCCCACCAGATACGCAACGCAGTTGCCGTTGTCACCGAAGTTCAGGGCGGTGGAGGTGGTCCCGCGCCAGCCCATCTTGTGAAACAGGCCGGCCAGGGTCACATCGTTGCGCTCGCCGAGCGAGCCGTCATCGTTGACCAGGAACTTGGGCACGACGAAAAGGGAGATGCCCTTAACGCCAGGCGGTGCATCGGGCAGCTTGGCCAGTACCATATGCACGATGTTGTCCGAGAGCGGGTGGTCGCCGGCGGAGATGAAGATCTTGTTGCCCTTTAAACGATAGCTGCCGTCGTCGGCAGGTTCGGCACGGGTGCGGATATCCGACAAGGACGAACCGGCATGGGGCTCGGTCAGCGCCATGGTGCCGAAGAAGCGGCCTTCGATCATCGGCTGCAGGAAGCGCTGCTTCTGGTCTTCACTGCCGAAGTGCTCGATCAGGTTCGCTGCGCCCATGGTCAGCATGCAATAGGACGACGTGGCAATGTTGGCGGCCTGAAACTGCGTGAAGCAAGCTTGTGACAAGAGCGTCGGCAACTGCATGCCGCCCTGTTCGAAGGTGCGCGTCGCATTCAGGAAGCCGGCCTCGAGGAACGCATCGACCGCCGGTTTGACGTCGGGGATCAGTTCGGCCGTGCCATCGACGTATTGCGGTTCATGCTCGTCGCTCTTGCGGTTATGCGGCAGGAAGTACTTTTCCGCAATGTTGCGAGCGGTAGTGATCGCTGCGTCGAAGGTTTCGCGGTTGTGCTCGGCGAAGCGCTCGCGACGGGTCAGTGCTTCGGCATCCAGCACTTCGTAGAGTTCGAAGGCCAGGTTGCGGGCATCAGGCAGAATATCGGTCATGGCATGAACCTCTGAATTGAACGCCCGGCAGTGTATGTGTTCGCCAAGTGACTGAGAACGGCCATTGATCTCTTTTATGTATCCGGATCAGAACAGCCGAAGCGCCGGCTCGTCCAGCGCAGCCCGCTGTTCACGCAACGTCAGGATCTGGTCGGCCCAGTAGCGTTCGCTGGCAAACCACGGAAAGTGCATCGGGAAGGCCGGGTCATCCCAGCGGCTTGCGAGCCAGGCGCTGTAATGCACCAGGCGCAGGCTGCGTAGCGGCTCGATCAGCGGCAGCTGGCGCGGATCGAAATCATGGAACTCGTTATAACCGTCGACCAGTTCGGACAGTTGCGCCTGGCGCTGATCGCGCTCGCCCGACAGCATCATCCATAGATCCTGGATCGCCGGTCCCGAACGGCAATCGTCGAGATCGACCATATACAGCAGGTCGTCACGGAGCAGCAGGTTGCCCAGATGCAGGTCGCCATGAAGGCGGATCGGCTCGAAGGGCACGTCACTGAAGATTGCCTCGACTCGCTCGATCAGGTCTTTGGCAACCGAAAAATAGGCGGGCTTGAGACTATCGGGCACACAGTCGACGCGCTCGAGCGTAGCGATGCTGTCGCGCCCGAATGTGTGCGGGGTCAGTGCAGGGCGATGTTCGAACGGCGTCATCGCACCCACCGCATGCAGGCGCCCGAGGAGGCGACCAAGCATGAGAAACTGATCCGGATCGTCGAACTCGGGCGCGCGCCCTCCGAAACGTCGAAACAGACTGAAGCGAAACCCTGCGTGTTCGAACAGGGTTCGTCCGTCGATTCGCATCGGCGGGATCACCGGTATGTCGCGCTCGGCCAGTTCCAGGCTGAATCGGTGCTCTTCCAGGATAGAAGCATCCGTCCAGCGACCGGGCCGGTAGAATTTGGCGATCAGCGGCTGGGCGGATTCGATGCCGACCTGGAAGACGCGATTCTCGTAGCTGTTGAGCGTGAGAATGCGGGCATCGCTGAGAAAGCCCAGCGACTCCACTGCATCCAGAACGGCGTCGGGAGTAAGCAGGGCAAAAGGATGTTGCGTGTCCATGTTCAGCTCCGCTCTGACCGGTTTGATTATGTATATGTTGGCATACATAGCCTCGGTGTGTTGAGGCAACGGATGGGCTGCCCCTTTGATCGGACGGCGAACCGCTCAGGGTGTGCGCGCCACGCACCAGACGCTGACCTGGCGTGCGCCGGCATCCAGCAAGGTGCGGCTGGCCGCTCGCACCGTTGCGCCGGTGGTCACCACGTCGTCGAGCAGCGCGACGTGGCGGTCTTCAACCAGATGGACGGCCGGGCAGCGGAACGCGTCTTGCAG
>CAYZFU010000019.1:12572-14873 GCA_964477725.1 uncultured Halopseudomonas sp. | reverse complement strand
TCCGCCGCTGTGAGTCCCTGCTGACTTTCGGTGGCTTTCACTCGCTGCAGTGCGTTCGGTAGCAAGGGCAGCCCCAATGCATGGGCGATCGGTCGGGCCAGTTCGGTTGCCTGGTTGAATCCGCGACGGGCCTGGCGGCGTTGATGCAGCGGAAGCGGGACCAGACACTCAACCGGCGCAGCATCAGCGTGCTCGGCCGCTATCGCTTCGCCCAGAAGCTCGGCCATCAAGCGTCCGAACGCGAACTGCTGGTGATGTTTGTAAGCGGGAATCAGGCTATCCAAAGGAAATGCGTAGCGAAACGGGGCGATGACCCGAGTGAAGGCTGGCGGGCTGGTCTGGCACTGCCCGCACAGCTGTCCTTCGGTTGGCAGCGGTAGCGCACAGACCCGGCAGTGCGGGCCGAGCCATGGCAGATCCAGATGGCATGCATGGCACAGCTCACGACCGGTATCGGCGGCAGAAAGGCATAGCATGCAGCGCTTCGTTTGGTTATTTAATAACCATTTGTAAACCGCGTGCGGGTTCATTGGTTGACAGCCTCCGTGCCGTCGTTATCATCTCTACCATAGCCTGAACCGAAACCGGTTCCCAAGCAAACCGCAAGGATTCATCCATGACCGCTTCCGTGACCCGCCACGACTGGACTCCGGCCGAAGTGCTGGCTCTATTCCGCCAACCGTTCAACGATCTGCTGTTCCAGGCGCAGACCGTTCACCGCCAGCACTTCGATGCCAACCGTGTCCAAGTGTCCACGTTGCTGTCGATCAAGACAGGTGCCTGTCCGGAAGATTGCAAGTACTGCCCGCAGTCGGGGCACTACAACACCGGGCTGGACAAGGAAAAGCTGCTCGAGGTACAGAAGGTCCTGGACGAGGCGGCAGCGGCCAAGGCTATCGGCGCGACTCGCTTCTGCATGGGCGCCGCCTGGAAGCACCCGTCAGAGAAAGATATGCCTTATGTGCTGCAAATGGTTCGTGGCGTCCGCGCCCTGGGGCTGGAAACCTGCATGACCCTCGGTAAGCTGACCAAGGAGCAGACTGCTGCGTTGGCCGAGGCCGGGTTGGATTATTACAATCACAACCTCGACACCTCACCGGAGTTCTACGGCAACATCATCACCACACGCACCTACGCAGACCGTCTGCAGACGCTGTCTTACGTGCGTGATGCCGGCATGAAGATCTGCTCCGGCGGCATCCTCGGTATGGGCGAAAGCCTGGAAGATCGCGCCGGCCTGTTGATTCAGTTGGCCAACCTGCCGGAGCATCCGGAAAGTGTGCCGATCAACATGCTGGTCAAGGTCAAGGGCACTCCGCTGGAGAATGAGGAAGACGTCGATCCGTTCGATTTCATCCGTACGCTGGCCGTTGCGCGCATCCTGATGCCGAAATCTCATGTGCGCCTGTCCGCGGGGCGCGAGCAGATGAACGAGCAGACCCAGGCCTTGGCATTCTTCGCCGGCGCCAATTCGATTTTCTATGGTGACCGTCTGCTGACCACCACCAATCCGCAAGCCGAGAAGGACATGCGCCTGTTCGATCGCCTGGGCATCAAGCCGGAAGAGCGGCAGGAGCATGACGACGAAGTCCATCAGGCGGCTATCGAGCAGGCCCTGGTCGAGCAGCGGGACAGCAAGATGTTCGTGAACGCGGCGGTATAACGCCGCTGCAAGCCATTAGCGGCAAGCTACAGGCGGCGCTGCTGTCGCGTCGAGTCTTGCCTGTCCGAGCAACCTGATTAATGCACGGCCAGCTTGCCGCTTGGAGCTTGCCGCTGTGTGAGGGCTATGTCTTTCGATCTGTCTACCCGCCTGGCTGAACGCCGCGCCGCGCACCTTTATCGTCAACGTCCTCTGCTGGAAACCCCGCAGGGCGTGAACGTTGTGGTCGATGGCCAGCCGCTGCTGGCTTTTTGCAACAACGATTATCTCGGCCTGGCCAATCATCCTCAGGTGATCGAAGCGTTCGCCGAGGGCGCGCGACGTTGGGGCGCAGGTGGCGGCGCATCGCACCTTGTGGTCGGCCACAGCACTGCGCACCACGAGCTCGAAGAAGCGCTGGCAGCATTCACCGGGCGGCCCCGGGCGCTGTTGCTGTCCAGCGGCTACATGGCCAATCTCGGCACTGTCACGGCGCTCGTCGGGCAGGGTGGCACGGTGCTTGAGGATCGTTTGAACCACGCTTCGCTACTCGACGCCGGCCTGCTCAGCGGGGCGCGGTTTTCCCGCTACCTGCACAATGATATCGCCAGCCTGCAAAACCGCCTTGCCAAGGCCGAAGGCGATACGCTGGTGGTCAC
>CAYZFU010000019.1:7997-12510 GCA_964477725.1 uncultured Halopseudomonas sp. | reverse complement strand
CACGGCGCCTGGGTAATGGTCGACGATGCGCACGGGTTCGGCTGTCTGGGCGAGAGTGGCGGCGGCATCGTCGAGCACTTCGGACTCGGTGTGGACGACGTGCCGGTGTTGATCGGTACGCTGGGCAAGGCTTTCGGCACTGCCGGCGCTTTTGTTGCCGGTAGCGAGGAGCTCGTCGAGTCGCTTATCCAGTTCGCCCGTCCTTATATCTACACCACCAGCCAGCCGCCCGCGGTGGCCTGCGCGACGCTGCGCAGTCTGCAATTACTGCGCGAAGAAGGCTGGCGCCGGGAACAACTGGCCAGCCTCATCGCCCGTTTCCGCGCGGGCGTGTCGGCTATCGGGCTACAGCTGATGGACAGCCCCACGCCGATTCAGCCGATCGTGGTTGGCAGCAGTGCAAGAGCGCTGGCGCTGTCTGCTGCCCTGCGTGAGCGCGGCATCCTGGTCACTGCAATCCGTCCGCCTACGGTGCCCCGCGGAACCGCGCGCCTGCGCGTCACGCTGTGTGCCACGCATACCCATGCCGATATCGACCGGCTACTTGAAGCCCTGCAACAGGCCGTGGCCAGCCTGCCGGAGTCCCATGACTGAAATGACGTTACTGCCAGGGTGGTCGCTCGCTGCCGCCTCGCTCGATCCGCTGCGTTCGGCACTGTTGGAGCGTTTGCCGCACGTTCCAGTGAGCGCGAAGGAGCTGCCGGTAATGAGTCTCGGCACGCTGGAGCAGGATCTGGCAGCGCTGGCCGAGTCGACGCCTCCCGGGATTCTGGTCGGCTGGTCACTTGGCGGTATGCTGGCGCTGCAGCTCATGCGGCGTTTTCCGGACCGCTTTGCCGCGGTGGTGACGGTCTGCAGCAATGCCTGCTTCGTGACCCGAGAAGATTGGCCGGAAGCCATGTCGCGCGAGGCATTCAAACGTTTTTATAACGAATATCGATACGAGTCGGAGAAAGCCCATAAACGGTTTGGCCTGCTGGTGACTCAGGGCAGCGAGCAACGACGCACGCTGGCGCGGTCCCTGGTCTGGGACGATCGTGATCCCGAACAGCGCCTGCATATGCTGGCGGTGCTCGGTATTCTGGATAACCGGGTACTGTTGCGTGACGCCAGCGGGCCGGTCATGCATTGCCTGGGCGCGCACGACGCCCTTGTGCCGGCGACTGCGGCCACACAGCTGAAAGCCTGCAATAGGGCAGCCCAGCTGGCCGTGCATCCGGACGCAAGTCACGCCTTGCCGGTCGAGCAGCCGATGTGGCTTGCCGAGCGGATTGCCGAGTTCGTCGAGGCGCGTGATGTCTGAAGCTATCCTGGACAAGCGACGGATAGCCGATTCGTTCGGCCGGGCTGCAGCAACCTACGACCAGGCAGCTGCGTTCCAGCGAACGGTAGGCCGCAATCTCATGCAGAGACTGCCCGACCGGTTCGTCCCGGCCGATGTCGTGGATCTGGGATGCGGTACCGGCTACTTCACTCGACGATTGAAAGAGCACTATGGCGCTTCGGTATGCGGTCTGGATCTGGCCGAAGGCATGCTGCGCTATGCGTCCCAGCGAAGCGACCATGCCCACTGGGTCGCAGCTGATGCCGAGCGTCTACCGCTGCGCGATGCCTCGCAAGATATGGTTTTCTCCAGTCTGGCTTTGCAATGGTGCTCGGATCTACAGCAGGCTCTGCAAGAGACACGGCGGGTTCTGCGCCCGGGTGGTTACATGGCATTCAACACGCTCCTTGACGCTTCGCTGTACGAGCTGAGAGAAGCCTGGACCATGGTCGACGGCTTCGTCCACGTCAATCGGTTCATGACGCTCGAAACCTTGCAAGCCCACCTCTGCCAGGCGGGTTTCGCCTTCTGGCACTGCGAAGTCGAGCGTCACGTGCTCAGCTATGAGCAGTTGTCGGACCTGACGCGAGAGCTCAAGGCAATCGGCGCGCACAATGTCAATGCGGGACGACCGGGCGGGCTCACGGGCCGCGCACGCCTGCGCGCACTGACAGAAGCCTACGAAGCGTTCAGAACCGGGCAGGGTCTACCTGCCACATACGACGTTGCGCAGGTGATACTGCGCAAGGGCCCCATCCGCTGACGGAAAGACGACAGATACCATGAGCAGAATCTACTTCGTAACCGGGACCGATACCGAAATCGGTAAGACGACAATATCAGCCGGGCTGTTGCACAAGGCTCGACTGAGCGGCATGACTACCGCTGCAGCAAAACCGGTGGCGGCAGGCTGCGAACGCACCGGCGAGGGCCTGCGCAATGAAGATGCGCTTGCACTACGGGCGCAGTGCGAGCCGCACATGGAATATGGGTTGATCAATCCCATTACCCTCGAAGCGGCGATTGCGCCACATATCGCAGCAGTGGAAGAGGGAGCCGTTCTGAGCCGTGACGCGCTTGTCGATGGTTGCCGGCAAGTATTCGAGCTCGGCCGCGATTTGACGCTGGTCGAAGGTGCCGGTGGCTGGCGCGTCCCGCTCAATGACAGGGAAACGCTCGCCGATCTGGCTGTAGCCCTGCGCTTGCCGGTCATCATGGTGGTGGGGATGCGTCTGGGGTGTATCAATCATGCGCTGTTGACCGCCGAAGCGATCGCCGCAGACGGCTTGCAACTAGCAGGTTGGGTAGCCAACCGGGTCGACCCGAACATGAGCCGACCGGAGGAAAACCTTGCGACGCTGCAACGCATGATCAAGGCACCCTGTCTGGGCGTGGTGCCCTGGCTCGAATCAGCTTCGGCCGAACGAGTCGCCGACCATCTGGATTTAACGCAACTGATCTGACCAGTGATGGCGCTTCGCTATTTTGTGTGCTTAGATAACGGCGATCACTACCGAGGCAAGCACCATGGCTACCCTTGATCTGATGTCCTCCGGCCTGAACACGGTTCGTCAGGGCCAATACCGCGCCAACACCGCAGCAGCGGAAATTGCCCGTGCAGGCGTTCCCGCTGATCCGGCGGCGAAACCATCGGTTCCAGTCCAGCCGGCTACCGGACAGGCTGCTTCATCCACGCAGGTCGATAGTAACCGTCCGGTCAACCTGGTAGACAATCTCGTCGCCCTGCAGCAAAGCCGCCAGGAAGTCGAGGCGGGCGCAGCGGTCATCGACACTGCTGGTGAAGTGCTCGGCACGCTTCTGGACGTAAACGCCTGAGCTGCGTCCCCGTCTCGGCGGGGGCGCGCACCTTCTTCCGAAGTGATTTTTCCCGCGAATCTTTCAGGTCTCATGAATGCTGGACGGCACCGCGCGTGCCGAGGCCGTGGCACAGTTGCGTTCGGACCATCGCCCGCAGCTGTGGTCTTGGTTATGGCGGACCATTCACCGAGACTTGACATTCCCTTGCTGCAAACGTAAGTTTCAAACGTCTGTTTGAATTCGCTGCGCCGCAGCAAACCGTGTAGCCGCCAGCTGCACCGAAAATCCCTGATTAGTTGAGGTCGAGCACCATGCCAGACTACAAGGCTCCTTTGCGTGACATCCGTTTTGTACGCGACGAATTGCTGGGTTACGAAGAGCATTACCAGAGCTTGCCAGGTTGCGAGGACGCCACTCCGGATATGGTCAATGCCATTCTGGAAGAAGGTGCCAAGTTCTGTGAACAGGTCATTGCCCCGCTGAACCGCGTCGGCGATATCGAAGGTTGCACCTGGTCCCCCGAGGGCGTTAAGACGCCGACCGGCTTCAAGGAAGCCTACCAGCAATTCGTGGAAGGCGGCTGGCCGAGCATGACCCATAGCCCCGATCACGGCGGGCAAGGTCTGCCGGAGTCGCTGGGTCTGGCAATGAGCGAGATGGTCGGTCAGGCCAACTGGTCCTTCGGTATGTATCCGGGCCTTTCGCACGGCTGCATGAACACCATCGAAGCACACGGTACCGACGAGCAGAAACACGCCTATCTGCCGAAGCTGGTATCCGGTGAGTGGACAGGCACCATGTGTCTGACCGAGCCGCACTGCGGTACCGACCTGGGCATGCTGCGCACCAAGGCAGAGCCGCAGGCCGATGGCAGCTACAAGGTGTCCGGCACCAAGATTTTCATTTCTTCCGGCGAGCATGATCTGTCGGAAAACATTGTGCATATCGTTCTGGCACGTTTGCCCGACGCTCCGGCCGGTACCAAAGGCATTTCGCTATTCATCGTACCCAAGTTTATGGTCGATGCCGACGGCAACAAGGGCGAGCGCAACACCGTCAACTGCGGGTCGCTCGAGCACAAGATGGGTATCCATGGCAACGCTACCTGCGTGATGAACTTCGACGGGGCTACCGGGTTCCTCATCGGGCCGCCGAATAAAGGTTTGAACTGCATGTTCACCTTCATGAATACGGCCCGTCTGGGTACCGCCCTGCAGGGTTTGGCTCACGCTGAAATCGGCTTCCAGGGCGGCATCAAATACGCCCGCGAGCGCCTGCAGATGCGCGCGCTGACTGGCCCGAAGGCACCGGACAAGCCGGCTGACCCGATCATCGTGCACCCGGACGTCCGCCGTATGCTGCTGACCATGA
>CAYZFU010000019.1:2805-7974 GCA_964477725.1 uncultured Halopseudomonas sp. | reverse complement strand
CAACCGGGCGATGGTGTATTTCACTGCCAAGCAGGTGGACATCGTCAGCCGCAGCCAGGACGAAGCGCAGCGCAAACAGGCCGATGCCCTGCTGGCTTTCCTCACTCCGATCGCCAAGGCGTTCATGACCGAAGTCGGTTTTGAAGCAGCCAACCACGGCGTACAGATCTACGGTGGTCATGGCTTCATTTCCGAATGGGGCATGGAGCAGAACGTGCGTGATGCGCGTATCTCCATGCTGTACGAAGGCACCACCGGCATCCAGGCGCTGGATCTGCTGGGCCGCAAGATCCTGATGAGCCAGGGCGAAGCGCTGAAAGGCTTTACCAAAATCGTTCACAAGTTCTGTCAGGCCAACGAAGGCAACGAGGCGGTCAAGGAGCTCGTCGGCCCGCTGGCGCAGCTGAACAAGGAATGGGGCGAGCTGACCATGAAGATCGGCATGGCAGCAATGAAGGATCGCGAGATGGTTGGCGCGGCCGCCGTCGACTACTGCATGTATTCAGGTTACGCCTGTCTGGCTTACTTCTGGGCGGACATGGCTCGTGTGGCTGCTGAAAAGCTGGCTGCCGGTACTGAAGACAAGGCATTCTACGAAGCCAAGCTGCAGACCGCGCGATTCTACTTCCAACGGATCCTGCCGCGCACCCGCATGCATGTGGATGCCATCCTGTCCGGCGCCGACAATCTGATGGCCATGGATGAGGAAAACTTCGCGCTGGGCTACTGATGCCGGTTTGAAGTGATGCATGAGAGCCGCTCCGGGGAACCGGGGCGGCTTTTTTTTCATGCCGGGCTCAGATGCAGCGGGCCAGTCGCAAGCCGCTGAACTGCCAACGCGCCTGCGGCGGGAAGAAGTTGCGGTAGCTCAGGCGGGCATGGCCGGGGGGCGTGGCCAGCGAGCTGCCTCGCAGCACCATCTGATTGATCATGAATTTGCCGTTGTATTCACCCACCGCACCGGCAGCCGGTTGGTAGCCGGGGTACGGCAGGTATGCACTGTTGGTCCACTGCCAGACTTCGTCGAACAGTCCTGAAAGCTGCAGCTCGCTCGCAGCAGCGCATTCCCATTCGGCCTCGGTCGGTAGCCGCGCTCCGGCCCAGCGTGCATAGGCCTCGGCTTCGTAAAAACTCAAGTGAGTGACAGGCGCCTCATGATTGATCGCCTGCTCTCCATGCAGGGTGAACGAATACCAGCCGCCGTCGCGGTAGCGCCAGTACAGCGGCGCCTGCCAGCCCTGCTTGTTAAGCTCATCCCAGCCATCAGAGAGCCAGAGTTCCGGCCGGTTGTAACCACCTTCGGCCATGAAGGCAAGATAGTCTCCGTTGCTCACGTTGCGCGTCTGGATCTCGAATGGGTCCAGCCAGACGCGATGTCGTGGTCTTTCGTTGTCGTAGCTGAAGCCGTCACCAATGTGACCGATTTCGACCAGTCCGCCTTCGCAACGGGCGAATGGCCTGGCCTGGTCGCGTCCGGCCTGGGGAGCCTGATCCGGTGAACTGCTGCGCCAGGCAGGCCACAAGGGGTTACAGGCGAAATGATGTTTCTGGTCCGTCAGCAACAGTTCCTGGTGCTGCTGCTCATGATTCAATCCGAGCTCGACCAGTGTCAGCAACGTATCGCTGAAATCACCGTTGACGAAGGCCTTGCGCATGTGTTGATCGACGTAAGCGCGATACTCGAGTATTTCTCTGAGTGAAGGCCTGGAGATCAGCCCGCGTTCGTCGCGTTGGTGGCGCTCGCCCACGCCCACGTAATAGGAATTGAAGAGTACCTTGAATGATGGATCGAAGGGGAGCGGCGGATTTCCGAGCGACGCGAGAACGAACGTCTCAAAAAACCAGGTGGTGTGCGCCAGGTGCCATTTGGTGGGGCTGGCGTCGGCCATCGACTGCAGCTGGCAATCTTCCTCGCTGAGCCCTTCAATGAGCGCGCGGGTATGTGCGCGAACCTCATCGTAGCGGGCAGCGAGTACTTCGGAGGGGAGCAGGGGGTTGTGCACACTCATCAGCTGGGCTCCGCCAGGAAAACACCGAACCACTGGTTTGCGTCGGTCCAGGCCTGGTAGCGACCGAACCCGGCTTCCTTCAACATGTGGCCGAACCCATCGATGGTGTACTTGTGTGAATACTCGGTGAGGACGTGCTCGCCTTCGGCAAAATGCCGGGTTGCGTCGCCAGAAAAATGCACTGCCTGCTCGCGCTTGGCTACCAGCTGCATTTCGATGCGCTGTTGTTGCGTGTCGAAGAGCGCGCGATGGCGGAACCGATCCGGGTCGAAATCCGCATCGAGTTCGCGGTTGACCACCTCCAGTACGTGCAGATTGAACGCTGCGGTTACACCCTGTGCATCGTCATAGGCCGCTTCGAGAATGTCGCGACTCTTCACCAGATCGACGCCGATAAGTAGCCTGCCATCAGCACCGCAATGCTGGCGGATATTGCGCAGAAAGCGCAGCGCATGCGGGCGGTCAAAGTTGCCGATGGACGAGCCGGGGTAAAAAAACACAGGAGGAGACTCTGGCTGCTCATCGAGCAGACGCTGGATATTCATGGACTGGGTAAAGTCGCTCACTACACCGATGCAGTCGACTGCCGGGTACCGTGCTGCTACCCCGATCAGCGAGCTCTGCAGGAAGTCACCGGCGATATCCACGCCTACCAGTCGAGTCGGTGCCACATGGTCCAGCCACCGCGCCGACTTGCCGCAGTCACCGCAACCGAGGTCGATCCACTGGGCTGCCTGCGGCAGCGCTGCGCTGATCTCCTCTCGACAGTCCTCGAAGATCCCGGCCTCGGTGCGAGTGGGATAGTACTCGTCCAATTCGCAAATGCGGGTAAACAGCTCGCAACCCAGATCATCGTAAAAATATTTCGGATCAATTCGAGCCTGAGGCGACAGCAAACCGGAGAGCAGCTGGGCTTTTTCTGCCGAAAGATCAGGCTCTATGATCGTTTCGATGCGTGGCGATGGCAAAGCTATATTCACGGCGACCTCGGTGTCAGTCTTTTTGAATGAAGCTAGCACCGGGTCGAAGCTTTGGCCAATCGACGAAGCGATTGATTTTGATAGCGAAATGAAATCAGATGCGCAGTTTTTTGCGTCTGATTGCTTAGAGTGACTCCTCGACGACTTCGCGGATCAGTTTGAACAGCTTGCGCGACGCGGCAGGTGGCTTGTTTTCCGCGGCTTCCTTTTTGGCCTGGCGGATCAGCTGGCGAATCGTCTGTCGGTCAGCTGCGGGATAGGCCTCGATGAAAGCTTCCTGCTCGACCGGATCGCCGGTGAGCAGCCGGTCGCGCCAGCGCTCCAGTTGATGAAAGTGTTGCGCATGAGCCTGGCTACTGCTGTCGAGCCGATCGAGATAGGCCTGGATGGCGTCGATATCCTGGTCGCGCATCAGCTTGCCGACGAAGCTCAGGTGACGCTTGAGTGCGCCGCGGGCAGTATGCCGATGGGCTTCGGCCAGGGCGTTGCGCAGCTTGTCGGTCAGCTCCAGTTTCGCCAACTGGTCGGGTTTGAGTTCGGTCAAACGCCGGCCGAGCTCCTGCAGCGCCTGCATTTCCCGCTTCACCTGGGACTTGCTGGGAAGCTCCTCTTCGGAGGTGTCCTCATCGTGAAAATCTGTCATGCCGCGGCCATCGCCTCCTGCTGATTCGTCAGGGTGGCATGATACCCGTTCACACCACGGCTGTCCGGAGTACAATGATTCGAGCAAAGGAGACCCCATGACCGATAAGCCAAACAGCCTGAACGATCCGCAAGTGATGCAACGTAACCTGGAGCAACGCGTCGCCTTCATTCTCGATGCCGCAAACAAGCAGGGCGCATCGGCCTGCGAGGTGGTCGTGAGCCAGAACACCGGGCTGTCTGTCGGCGTGCGTCAGGGAGAGGTCGAGACAGTCGAATTCAATCGCGATCAGGGTTTCGGGATCACGCTGTATCTGGGCCAACGCAAAGGCACGGTGAGCACCTCCGATACCTCGGACGCCGCCATCACGTCATCGATCGAGGCCGCTCTGGCGATCGCGCGCCACGCCTCGGAAGACCCTTACGCTGGCCTTGCCGATGCGGAGCTCATGGCGACCCGTTTGCCGGAGCTTGACTTGCACCACCCCTGGCACCAGTCTGCCGAAGCCTTGATCGAGCGTGCGCTGCAGTCCGAATCTGCCGCATTGGAAATGGATCCACGTCTGACCAGTGACGGCGCCAATGTCAGTACCCAGGAAGGTTGCCGCGTTTACGGGAACAGCCATGGGTTCATCGGCAGCTCTCTGGGGACGCGTCACAGCGCCTCAGCAGTGATGATTGTCTCGTCCGACCAGGGGATGCAGCGGGACTACTGGTACGGAGTCGACAGGGTCCCCGCGCAGTTGCAGAGCCCCGAAGCACTCGGTCGCAAGGCTGCAGAGCGTGCCCTGGGAAGGCTCGGAGCCGGTCCGATCAAGACGGCGAAGGTGCCGGTGCTTTTCGCTGCCGACCAGGCCGCCGGCTTGCTGGGTAATCTTGTCGGGGCCATTGCAGGCGGGGCGGTCTATCGCAAATCCACGTTCCTGCTCGACGCGCTCGGCGAGCCAGTGTTTCCTGACTGGGTGAACATCGATGAGCGACCTCATCTGCCGCGGGCGCTTGGTAGTGCTGCTTTCGATTCAGACGGTCTGGCTACGCGCAACCAGTTCTTCGTGCAGCGCGGTCTACTGCGCAGCTGGGTCCTCAGCACCTATTCAGGCCGCAAGCTCGGATTGCCCAGCACGGCCAACGCAGGCGGCGTGAACAACTTGCATGTATCCAGCAATGCGGGGGACCTGTCGGCGCTGCTGGCCGAGATGGGCACCGGGCTGTTGGTTACCGAGATGATGGGGCAGGGCGTCAACGGCGTCACCGGCGACTATTCGCGCGGAGCCGGAGGCTTCTGGGTTGAGAATGGGCAGATCAAGCATCCAGTCAAGGAAGTCACTATCGCGGGCAACTTGCGAGACATGTTCCGCCAGCTACGCTGCGTAGGCTCGGATGTCGAGCGACGCGGCAATTACCTGACAGGCAGCTGGCTGGTCGACGGCATGACCGTAGGCGGCGCCTAGCGTCACCTGCGGTCAGCTGCTAGCGACGAGCCGCAAGCTTCAAGCGAAAAAACGCATGCCGTCGAGCATATCTGACGACTAGAGCGA
>CAYZFU010000019.1:0-2795 GCA_964477725.1 uncultured Halopseudomonas sp. | reverse complement strand
GGCAATAGCCACATGAAACTCTCAGCTTGTAGCTTGTAGCTTGTAGCTTGTAGCTTGTAGCTTGCGGTTGGCGTCACTCTCCTTCTTCGAAATAGTCATCGATCAGCGCGCAGAGATCCGCCATGGCTGCTTCTGCTTGCGGACCTTCGCAACGAATGCATATTTCGCTGCCCTTGGCGGCGGCCAGCATCATCACCTGCATGATGCTCTTACCGTTGACCAGTGATTCCTCATTCGTTCCGACGACCACATCACAGTCGTAGCGGTTGGCGACCCCGACGAACTTGGCCGCGGCGCGGGCATGCAGGCCCAGTTTGTTGATGATCTGAATGCGTCTGGTCAACATGATCAGGGCAGGTCACGATGGCGGATAAGGAGATTCGACGTGGTGGAACTCAGCTCCTTGAGCAGGCGTTCAGCTATATATACCGAACGATGGTGACCGCCAGTACATCCGATCGAGATCGTCGTATAGCTGCGTTCGCCGGCGGCGTAACGCGGCAGCCACTTTTCCAGAAACTTCCGGATGTCCTGGTACATCTCTTCCACCTCGGGCTCCGCGTCCAGGTAGTCGCAGATTTCCTTGTCCTTGCCGCAGAACGGGCGCAGATCCTTCTTCCAGTATGGGTTGGGGAGACAGCGGACGTCGAACACCAGGTCGGAGTCCACCGGAACGCCGCGCTTGAACCCGAAGGACTGAATCAGTACAGACGGCTCATGCGCCTCAGCGCCGAGGAGGCGCTGCTTAAGCACATCGCGCAGCTGGTAGAGCGTGAGATGGCTGGTATCGACCTTGAGGTCAGCGAGATCGATGATCGGCTCGAGCAGGCGCATTTCCTCGGCGATCGCCTCGGCCAGCGAGTGATGCTCGTCGGTCAGCGGATGTCTGCGCCGGGTTTCGGAGAAACGCTTGATCAACACGTCGTCGGTCGAGGCAAGGAACAGCACGTCACACTGCGTACCAGTCTCACGTACCTTGCGCAGCAGCGCAGGGAAGCGCGCCAGGTCACTGGGCAGGTTGCGCGCATCGATACTGATCGCGACCCTGGGCAGGCGCACATCGGTCTGATTCGCCTGCCTGGCCAGTTCAGGCAGGAGGCCTGCCGGCAGGTTGTCGATGCAGTAGAAGCCATTGTCTTCGAGCAGATGCAGGGCCGTACTCTTCCCTGAGCCGGAGCGACCGCTTACCACCACCAGGCGCATGCTCAGTTGTTGTCCGAGCCAATCATCGCCTGGAAAAGCGACTGGGAGTCGGGAGCGGCGCGCAGCGACTCGCGCACGCTTTGCTGGTCGAGCTTCTCGGCCAGCATCTTGAGGATCTGCAGATGTTGTTCGGTTGCCTGCTGCGGGACCAGCAGGACAAAGATCAGATCCACGGGCTCGCCATCGAGCGCGTCGAAGTCGATTTTGCTCTCCAGCTGCAACAGTGCGCCGATGGCCCGATCACAGCCGGCCAGGCGGCTGTGAGGAATGGCGATGCCATTGCCGAAGCCGGTCGAGCCCAGACGCTCGCGGGCGATCAGATTCTCGTAAATGGCGTCGGGGTCGAGGTTGGTGTGCTGGGCGATCAGCTTGCCGATCTGCTCCAGCACACGTTTCTTGGAGCCCCCCTGCACACCGGCGAAGGTGCGTTCGGGGGTAAGGATATGGTCTATTTGCATGAGTCTTCGGCGTATGCGGCCTTAGCGATCGTTGGCGCCTTGCAGGCGATTGATGTTCTTTTCCTTGTGCTTGATCAACTGACGGTCCAGTTTGTCGGTAAGCAAGTCGATAGCCGCGTACATGTCGGTGGCTTCAGCATTGGCGACGACTTCGCCGCCGGCCACATGAAGTATGGCTTCTGCTTTCTGCCGCACCTTTTCGACTTCCAGAATTACCTGCACGTTGGTGATCTTGTCGAAATGTCGCTCGAGCCGTGACATCTTTTCCGTGACGTAGTCGCGCAGGCTGTCGGTGATGTCGAGTTGATGACCGCTGATGTTCAATTGCATACGGCTTCTCCTGATTGGCTTGATATAGCGGGGTGACGCTGAGGCCACCCGATGGTGCCACCTGAAAATCCCGGCTGGTCACACCAACCGCTTGCGCTCGCTCGACGGCGCGATGTTGAGCGACTCGCGATACTTGGCAATCGTTCTGCGGGCTACCGATATTCCCTGTTCTTCCAGTAAACCAGCGATCTTGCTGTCGCTCAATGGTTTCTTCGGGTTTTCTGCTGCAACCAGTTTCTTGATCAGTGCGCGAATGGCGGTGGAGGAGAATTCCCCGCCTTCGGTGGTACCGACATGACTGGAAAAGAAGTATTTGAGCTCAAATATTCCGCGTGGGGTGTGCATGTATTTCTGCGTCGTGACGCGGGAGATCGTCGACTCGTGCATGCCGACCGCTTCGGCGATGTCATGCAGTACCAGCGGTTTCATTGCTTCTTCACCGTGTTCGAGGAACCCACGTTGATGTTCGACGATCTGCGTGGCGACCTTCATCAGTGTTTCGTTGCGGCTCTGCAGGCTCTTGATGAACCAGCGGGCCTCCTGCAGATGGTTGCGCAGGTATGTGTTGTCTTCGCTGCTGTCGGCGCGGCGAACCATCGAGGCGTATTGGCCGTTGACTCGAACCTTGGGTACCGCGTCCTGGTTCAGCTCGACGACCCAGCGATTGGTGTCGCGGCGAACGATGACGTCCGGAATGACGTATTCGGCGTCGCCTGAAGCGATTTCCGATCCGGGGCGCGGATTGAGCGTCTGGATCAATGCCACGGCGTCGCGAAGTTGGTCTTCCTTGAGTTTGGAGCGCCG
>CAYZFU010000018.1:0-25306 GCA_964477725.1 uncultured Halopseudomonas sp. | reverse complement strand
CTCGAACCGACGGAACCGCTACGGGCTCGCGTCGATAATCTGAAATTCTGGTATGGCGACGGCACCCAGGCGATCGACGACATCAATCTGCCGCTAGTGGACAAAAAGGTCACGTCGCTTATCGGCCCGTCCGGCTGCGGCAAGAGCACGCTGCTGCGCTGCTTTAACCGCATGCACGATTTGTACAAGGGTGTGCGCTACTCCGGTGCAATCAACCTGTACCCGGAAGACGAGAACCTGATCGAACTCGACCCCAGCGTGGTGCGTATGCGCATCGGCATGGTGTTTCAGAAGCCGAACCCGTTCCCCAAGTCGATCTATGAGAACGTTGCGGCAGGCCTGAAGATCCGTGGCATCCGGAACCGTACCCAACTCGACGAGATCGTCGAAACGTCGCTGCAGCAGGCGGCGCTATGGGACGAGGTCAAGGACCGCTTGCACCAGTCGGCATTCAGCCTGTCCGGCGGCCAGCAACAGCGCCTGTGTATCGCCCGCGCTCTGGCGGTTCAGCCCGAGGTTCTGCTGCTCGACGAGCCGACCTCGGCACTCGATCCGATCGCCACTGCCAAGGTCGAGGATCTGATCGATCAACTGAACGGGAAAGTGACTATTCTGATCGTCACGCACAACATGCAACAGGCGGCACGCGTATCGCATTACAGTGCGTACATGTATCTCGGCAAGCTGGTCGAATTCAACGATACGCACGAATTGTTTACACGTCCCAAGTGCAAGCGCACCGAGGACTACATCACTGGTCGGTTCGGTTGATTCCGGGACGGGTCCAGGCCCGCACGGTATGAGGAGCAAACATGCCCAACAAAAACGGTCATCTTCAGCACATTTCACAGCAGTTCAATACCGAGCTTGGCCAGCTGCGCACCGATTTCTTGAAAATGGGCGGGATGGTCCAGGATCAGGTCAGCCAGGCTATCGAGGCGCTGGTCAATCAGAACGCCGATCTGGCGGAGAGGACCCGCAGTGCCGACAAGGAAGTCGACCGGATGGAGCGCCTGGTCGACGAGGAAGCCTACCGGGTGATCGCCAAGCGTCAACCTACCGCCAGCGACCTGCGACTGGTGATGTCAGTGGTCAAGATGGTCGCCGATCTCGAGCGTATCGGTGACGAGGCGAAGAAGATTTCCAAGTTCGCCATCAGCCTGAGCGAGAACGACTCCAACGTCCACGGCCCGCGCGGACTGCTCGAGGCACGGCACATTAGCAATCACGTCAGCGAAATGGTTCGCGACGCGCTGGATGCTTTCGCTCGCTTCGATACCGCACTGGCGTTGCGGGTGATGAAGGAGGACAAGCGCGTCGACGAGGAATACAAGACGGCTACCCGAACCCTGGTTACCTTCATGATGGAAGATCCGCGCAATATCAGCAGCTGCCTGTCGATCATGTGGGTGTTCCGCTCACTGGAGCGGGTGGGGGATCATGCGTGCAACATCGCCGAGCAGGTGATCTTCATGGTCGAGGGCGAGGACGTAAGACATACGCCAATGGCCGAGCGCGAGAAGATCGTCGGCCACTGACCAGCCTTCAACCGCTTTTCAAAAAAGCCCGCCATTTAGCGGGCTTTGTCGTCCCCGTAGATCAGTCGTTGAGGCTGAGGATCCACTGGGCTAGGGTCTTGGCTTCGTCCTCGGTGACCGGGTTGGCCGGCATCGGAACCTGGCCCCAGGTGCCGACATGGCCGTTCTTGATGTGGTCGGCGAGCATGGCCACGTTTTCTTCGTTATCTTCATATTTCTCCGCGACCTGCTTCAGGCCCGGGCCAACGACCTTGGTATCCATCTGGTGGCAGGCCGCGCACGGCTTGCTCTTGTACAGCGCTTCGCCGTCCTGGGCGATGGCCGCATGCGCCGAGAGCAGGGCGCCGGCGGTGATCAAAGGCAACAGCAACTTTTTCATGGGGTGTCCTCAAGGCTATCGTTGAAGGCAGCTCATGGCTGCCTCGTGCTTTTATGATTCGGGACGCGCAAACTGTTGACCCCATAACTAGCAGGTTTTCTCCCTCCTGATCAATGCGCAAATTGTCGCATATGCCATGCAAGCGCAGCTCGTCACGCCTGCGGAGTGATCGTACGGCCACCGCTGGTGGCGTTTCGCTGCAAAGTCTACGATCTGGCCACGGGTCTGCGGTAAGCTAGACGCGAAGCTGAAGAGAGATAGCACATGGCGAAAGTATCCGTTCTGGTCGTGGACGATGCCCCGTTCATTCGGGATTTGGTGAAGAAGGCTCTGCGCAGTCATTTCCCCGGTCTGCAGATTGAAGAGGCAATCAACGGCCGCAAGGCCCAGCAGGTGCTTAGCCGCGCCGAATTCGATCTGATCCTGTGCGATTGGGAAATGCCCGAAATGAACGGTCTGGAGTTGCTCCGATGGTTCCGTGGGCAACCTGGCACCGGGAACACACCATTTGTCATGGTCACCAGCCGTGGCGACAAGGAAAATGTGGTCGAAGCGATCCAGTCCGGCGTCAGCGACTACATCGGCAAGCCGTTCAGCAATGAACAGTTGGTCGCCAAGGTGAAGAAAGCTCTCCATCGATCCGGTCGGCTCGCGCTGCTGCAAGGCGGCGCTCCCAGGCCGGGCGGCGGTACCGGTCAGGAGACCATCGCCGCGCTCACTGGTAACCGCCGGGCCGATCCGCCACCCATTCCTGCTGCCCCGGCGAAACCGAGGCCGGTTGCGCCTGCCGTAACGCCGGCGAGTACCGCTGCGCAAGAAGCATCTGCGACCCAGTCCGTGCGTGGCCAGGCCCAGCTGCGCCTGCCGGGACAACAGTTCGCCTGTGTGATCAAGACGCTGAGCCTGCGTGACGCGCTGGTCGTGGTGCGCCGCAGCGAGCGTATGCCGCAGGTGTTCGAAAGCGGTGTGCTGGATTTGGAGCAGGATTCCGATCGTTCGGTGGCGCGGGTCAACGCGTACGTTCATGCAGTCGCATCAATGGAACCGACCATGGATTGCGAATGGGTCAAGGTGACCTTGAGATTCGTCGATCAGGACCCGGAGAAGCTTGATTACCTGTCGAGGCTGATCGCTTCGGGCACCGCACAGCAGCATTACTCTCCCAGCGCCTGAGCGCGCCGGGTCACTGCGGCCCGTTCAGACCAGGCGTGTTAGCGGGAAGTGGCAGGTGAAGCTACTGCCCTGACCGATGACACTGTTGATCTTCAGCTCGCCATCGTGGCGAATCAGCACATGCTTGACGATGGCCAGGCCCAGACCGGTGCCGCCGGTGTTGCTGTTGCGGCTCGAATCCACCCGGTAAAAGCGTTCGGTCAGTCGGGATATGTGCTGTGGTACTATGCCCACTCCGTTGTCGCGCACGCTCATATGCGCCCCATTGTCATCCACCCACCAGCGGATATGTATGTCACCGCCGTCAGGCGTGTACTTCACGGCGTTGAACACCAGATTGGAAAAGGCACTGCGCAACTCGCCTTCGACGCCCAGCAAGCGCCGGTCCGACAGGGCCTCCAGGGTGATGCGATGGTTATGCGCGCCGGACAGAGCCTGGGCATCCTGGCGAATGGTCACCAGCATTCGTTCAACGGCGATGGGTTTGGTTTCCGCGGCGGTGTCGGAGGTTTCCAGCCGCGCCAGCAGCAGCAGGTCGTTGAGCAGGCTCTGCATGCGCCGCGCCTGCTGCTGCATCTGTAGCAGTGCCCGCTTCCAGCGCGGGTTGATTTCGTCAGCGTTGTCGGCAAGCGTTTCCAAGTAGCCGACCACTACCGTCAGCGGCGTGCGCAGCTCATGGGAAACGTTGGCGACGAAATCCTTGCGCATCTGTTCGAGGTTGTGCAGCCGGGTGACGTCGCGCACCACCATCAGCCGCTCGCCATCACCGTATCGGGTTATGGCGTACTGCAGCCAGACTCTGGCATCGATGGGCGAGTGGATATCCAGCCCCTCCTTGTAGTCACCCTTTTCGAAGAAGGCGACGAAGCGAGGGTCGCGAATCAGGTTGGTTACCGTCTGGCCGCTGTCGGACGGAGCGCGCAGACCCAGCAGGCGCTCGGCAGCATGATTCCACCATTCCAGATGTCCGTCGCGGTCGATCATGACCACTGCATCCCTGAGCGCCGCGGTGGAGGACTGGATACGTTCTATGACGGCCTGCAGACGCTGACGATGCCGTGCGTCGCGGCGTTGCATCTGGTAGATGGTGTCGAAGATGTCGTGCCATACGCCGCGTGCGTCCGGCGGGGCTTCGTTGGGATGATTCTTCAGCCAGTTCTGAAAGCGCAATAACTGGCGAAGCGTCCAGCAGACGTGGAGTGCCAGCCCGGCGAAGAGGCACCAGGCAAGCTGATCTATCAGCAAGCCGAGAATGGCGCAAACGATCAGGAGCAGGGCGAGACGATAGAGGACCGCACGGAGCCAGTTGATCGTCACGCATCACTCCCTTGTCACTGTAACCTGGGTTCAACTATCGGCTGAGGGACGCTCAGGTCCGTGTGGAAAAGCGGTAGCCAGTCCCGCGCACTGTCTGGACCAGATGCTCGTAGTTACTGCCCAGCGCCTTGCGCAGGCGGCGGATGTGCACGTCGACGGTGCGCTCTTCGACATAGACATTGCCACCCCAGACCTGATCGAGCAACTGACCGCGAGTATACGCGCGCTCCTGGTGGGTCATGAAGAACTGCAGCAGGCGATATTCGGTCGGGCCCATTTCGGCGGGGCTGTCATCGATGGTGACCCGGTGACTGACCGGATCCAGGTGCAGCCCGTCGACCTCGATCGGCGCCTCGCTATCCACCGGCCCGGTGCGCCGCAGGACGGCCTTGAGTCGAGCGACCAGTTCGCGGGGGGAAAACGGCTTGGTGATGTAATCATCCGCCCCGACTTCCAGCCCCTGGATCTTGTTGTCTTCCTCGCCCTTGGCGGTGAGCATGATGATCGGGATGTCGGAGGTCATGTCGTCGCGCTTGAGGCGACGGGCCAGCTCGATACCGGTGGTCCCGGGGAGCATCCAGTCGAGCAGAATCAGGTCGGGCTTGCTGTCTATGATGCTGGCGTGGGCCTGCTGCGTTGTTTCCGCTTCCAGGCACTCGTAGCCGGCCATTTCCAGGGCCACCGCGATCATTTCGCGGATCGGCGCTTCGTCATCAACGATCAATATGCTCTTGCCTGCCATGGTTTACCGTCTCGTTGCAGATTCCTGACATGCGCCGATTAGATAACAGATTTGTTGCAGTTGTATGACGTACCTCTTGCGGTTCGGTTAAGGCTCAGCGAACCCAGTAATCGAGCGTCAGACCGATGAATACCAGCAAGCCGCTCCAATGGTTGGAGAGAAAGGCATTGAAGCAGGCGTGCGCTTCGCGTTCGCGGATCAACCAGTGCTGCCAGGCGAAGCTGAGCAGCATGGCACCCAGCCCGACATAGAAGAACGGACCGAGCTCGAAGCGCTGGCCCACCAGTACCAGGCAGACCAGCGTGAGCCCCTGCAGCAGGGCGATGATTGCCCGGTCGGCTTCGCCGAACAGGATCGCCGTGGATTTGATGCCGATTCGCAGGTCGTCTTCGCGGTCGCACATGGCATATTCGGTGTCGTAAGCCACGGTCCATACCAGATTGGCGAGAAACACCAGCCACATCGCCGCAGGCAGCGCTTCGGCCTGCGCGGCGAAGGCCATCGGAATGGCCCAGGAGAAGGCCGCGCCAAGCACCACCTGCGGGTAAAAGGTGAAGCGCTTGCAGAACGGGTACAGCGTCGCCAGGGCGATGCCGCCGAATGCCAGTTTGATGGTCAGGGCGTTGGTGAACAGCACCAGCACGGCACTGATCGCGACCAGAACCGCGAACAGGACCAGTGCCTCGCGGGGGGTGACCCGGCCGGTCGCCAGGGGACGTTGCCGGGTGCGAGAGACGTGGCCGTCGAAATTGCGGTCGGCATAGTCGTTGATCACGCAGCCGGCTGCGCGCATGCAGATCACGCCGAGTACGAAGATCAGCAGATTCTTTACGTCCGGCACGCCTTCGGCTGCCAGCCACAGCGCCCAGAGTGTCGGCCACAGCAGTAGATAGGTGCCGATGGGCCGGTCCAGGCGCATCAGTTGGATGAAATCGTCGGCACGCGGGTGGACGCGACGCAACGGTTTGATCAGCAAGCCAAGCAAGGCTGTTCTCCGCTCGAGAGGGGGCAGTTCAGTCAGCCGGCGGCCAACCGTCCAAGAATACTTCACAGACCAGCAGCCGCAAGCTGGCATGGGAAAACTGTGACCGTCTACCCCAGAGGCCGCTATGGCTGCAGCTCGAAGGCAACCATGCGGCGGGGTAACGGCTTATTTCAATGGCGCTGCGCTCGATGCGCGCATCGGCGAACAGCACCTCACCGAGACTTCGCGTACCAAGCGTTTCGAGATCCAGCCCCGAGTCGGCAAGCGAGGCGAGTGGGGCCACGCTGCGCGCGAACACCCGCGGCGCGCCGGCGGTGTGCAGCAACACTTCGCGGCACCAGACGTCGTCGCCCGGCTGGATGTTCAATGCGAGGGCTTCGTCATGTCGGGCAGGCTGCACCGACTGGTGCAGTAGCTCCACTCGAAAATCGCCGGTTCCCGCCTCGATCAGCCGTCGGGTCAGCGAGCCCTCGCCGCAGAGCCAGTCGAACAGCGGATCGGCAGGCGGCTGAGGGTGCTGTTGTGCGGGGAGCCACTCGGGAACGGTCACGGGGAGAATACGGTCTTCGGTGGTAAGCGAAGGCGCAAGGTTAGCACGATTGCCCGCGTCTACGCCGCCCCGCGCGCTTGGCGCTGGCGGTCGATTACGGTAGTGTCGCTGCAGTTTTCTACAGACGGTTCGGGACGATATTCATGAAGAAGTGGCAGTGTGTGGTGTGTGGGCTGATCTATGACGAAGCCGAAGGCTAGCCGGATGACGGCATTGCGCCGGGCACCCGCTGGGAGGACGTTCCCGCCGACTGGATGTGTCCGGATTGCGGCGTGGGCAAGGAAGATTTCGAGATGATCGAGATCGGCTGATTCATCCGTCAAGGGAAATACCAAGTGTTTGATTCTGCTCCGCTGTTGATCCTGGGTACCGGACTGGCCGGTTACAACCTGGCCCGTGAGTTCCGCAAACTCGATAGCGAACGACCGCTGTGCCTGGTAACCGCCGACGACGGCCGGTTCTACTCCAAGCCGATGATTTCCACCGGCTTCGCCAAGGGCAAGGAGGCCGACGAGCTGGCCATGCAAACGGCCGAAGCGATGGCCGAGCAGTTGAGCGCCGAGATCCTCACTCATACCCGGGTCACCGGGATCGATCCTGCCACCCGTCGCGTACTGACCACACAGGGCCAGCTGGCCTACAGCGATCTGGTGCTGGCCAGCGGCGCCGAGGCGCGTCGCCTGCCGTGGGCCGAGGCGCTGGGCGAACGGCTGCTTTCGATCAATGATCTGGGCGATTACGCCCGGTTCCGCGCGGCGGTCGCCGGCAAAACGGAGGTGATCATCATCGGCGCCGGTCTGATCGGCTGCGAGTATGCCAATGACCTTGCTGCAGCTGGCTTTTCCGTACGCATCGTGGCGCCGGACACACAGGTCATGGCCGGCCTCCTGCCGCCGGAGATAGCCGAAGCGGTGCAGGCCGGCCTCGAAGCGCTGGGTGTGCAGTTTTACCTGCGTCAGGGCGTTCGCGATATCCAGCCCGGCGGTGCGGGCATCCGCGTAACGCTGGAGGACGGTACGCTGGTCGAGGGCCAGCAAGGGTTGTCGGCAATCGGCCTGGTTCCGGGGCGGGCGCTGGCCGAACAGGCCGGAATCGACGCGGCCCATGGCATCAGGGTGGATCGGCGTCTACGCACTTCTGCCGAGCACATTTTCGCGCTGGGCGATTGCGCCGAGGTCGGGTCGCTGAGCCTGATGTACGTCATGCCCCTGATGGCCGCGGCGCGGGTACTGGCGCAGAATCTGGCAGGTGGTGACGCTGAGCTGAGTTACGGGCCGATGCCGATTACGGTGAAAACGCCGGCTTGCCCGCTGGTGGTGTCACCGCCGCTGACCGCAACCTCGGGCAGCTGGACCATCACCGGCGAAGGCGCCGATCGCCGCGCCCTGTTTCATGATGGAAGCGGCCAGCTGCACGGGTATGCACTGACCGGGGCGCTGGTCAGCGAAAAGCTTCAGCTGAACCGTCAGTTACCGCCGTGGATGCCTTGAGATAGGCCATCTGGCGGGTTTCGCCTGCCTTTTGTCAGCAAACGACGATGTTCTGTCCGGCTCTGTCGCCCCGAGCTCTGGCGCAACGCCACGACTCATGCCATGCTGGTTTGGCTGGGACATGCCAGGCCGCCGGGTACTGGTCGCCTTGGCGCTGTCGCGAGGACGCGGCAGGAAAAACAAAAACAACAGACAATGAGGCTTCAATATGCGTAAACCGGATCTCGCCGCGGCCATTGCCGACAAGGCCGACCTGAGCAAGGACCAGGCCAACCGTGTTCTCAACGCGGTTCTCGATGAAATCACCCAGGCTCTGAGCCGCAAGGATACCGTTACCCTGGTCGGGTTCGGCACCTTCCTGCAGCGTCATCGCGGAGCCCGCACCGGGAAGAATCCGCAGACCGGTGATCCGGTCCAGATCAAGGCCAGCAATACCGTTTCCTTCAAACCGGGCAAGAGTCTGCGCGACTCGGTGAATTGAGCCCGCCGGCCGGAGGCCGCTTCAGGCCTCCGGTGCGATTACCGTCATTTCCAGCCGTGCTTGAATTCGTGTACCAGCACGCGTAGGGCATCGCGCGCATCCAGCACCTTGTCTGCGGCTTTTGCAGCGTCTTCACGCGACAGTTCCAGCCGCTCCAGCAGTGCTTCGGGGATCGGCATCTGCGGTCCGCTACCGATGTCACGTTCGCGGAGCAAGGCCAGCGTCAGGTAAACCAGGTTGGCATACACGTGCAGGTCGCCGTCATAGTTCGCATCGTGTTGATAGCGAATCGCTGTGGAGACTTCTGCAGGCATGTCCCAGTAACGCATCAGCCAGCTGCCGATCTGATCGCGCGTGACGCCCAGCAGATGCTGTTCGATCAGGTGAGATGGTACATGCGGGTTGGCCTCCACATGCCGGCAGATCAGCTTGAAGTAGGGCGGGAAGATATAGGCCAGTACCAGATAGCCGAAGTTGTGCAGAAGGCCGGCCAGATAATTGAGTCCCAGCTCGGGCCGCTTGTTGCGCGGCATGGCCTTGGCCAGGCCCTCGATCACCGCGGCGCTGTAGATGGCCTGCTCCCAGTATTGGGTACTGCCCTCGGCGGTGTCCTTGGGCAGGCTGAACGTCTTGCCCAGTGCCAGTCCCACCGCCAGATTGATCACCAGATCGAAACCCAGCACCCGGCCAATTGCATCTTCCACCGAGCGAATCTTGCCCGGGGCAGCGTAGTAGGGCGATGAGGCCCAGCTGACCACCTGTGCGGCCAGGCTGGGGTCGGTCTCTACCACGTCGGCCAGCTGCTCGATCGTCGCATCCGGATCCACCCGCAGCTTCATCACCTTTTGCGCGGTTTCCGGCAGGGGCGGAATCTCGATGGTCTCCTCCAGCCGCTGGCGCATGCGCAGGGCCGTGAAATTCTTCACCGCATCGCTGATGTTGTTGCGGTCCTGCTCGGGGTCGCTGGGCAAAGGCTCCAGGCTGCTCAGCGGCACGGAGAAGCGGCCGGAACTGGCCTTGGAAATCAGCGAACCGATATCGTCGCGTTCGAGCTCCAGATACAGGCCCGGCAGGCCGCTGTCGATCCACAGCCGGCTGTGTTCGAGTAGTTGCTGCTCGAACACGCAGGGCGAACCGAAAAGAATCGGCAGACCGGGTACGTTGCGGATATCGTGCTTGGCGAGGATGCGCTCGGCCTGTGCCATGCGTACCGGTTCGAGTTCGCGGCCGAGCAGTTCGCCGATGCGCTTGAGATCGAGCAGATGATCGCGGGGGAACAGTGCCAGCAGCATGCCGACACTGTCGCCGAGCAGGCAGGCCTGGATCTGCTGCGACAAGGGTCCGAGCTGGTCGGCCTGGCGCAGGTGATAGCGGATGCCCTGCTGTTGCAGGAGCTTCTCGATCGAGTCGGGCAGGCTGGTATGGCCTGCGTCGGTAACAGCAACCGTGTTCATCGGCGAGTTCCTTTTGGTCGGGCCGGGGGCCTCTTTAGGCTTTTTCGCTGATCTTAGCATGGCAACCTTGGCCGGACGGGTCAGACTTGCGCGAATTGCTGCCCCTGAGCCAACCACCGGTCGATAAGCGGTTGCACGCGGTCGGGATGCTCACGTCCCAGACGTTTGGACGCCTCCTGGACCGCCGGTAGCAGATCGGCATCGCGCACCAGATCGGCTACACGAAACTGCACCAGCCCGGTCTGCCGGGTGCCGAGTACTTCGCCGGGGCCGCGCAGCTCCAGGTCCTTCTCGGCTATGACAAAGCCATCGGAGCTCTCACGCATGATGCCCAGGCGTTCACGGCCCAGCGCAGACAACGGTGCGTGATACAGCAATACGCAGTGGCTGGCGGTGCTGCCGCGCCCGACCCTGCCGCGCAATTGATGCAGCTGGGCCAGACCCAGCCGTTCCGGATTTTCGATGATCATCAGGCTGGCATTGGGGACGTCCACACCCACCTCGATCACTGTGGTCGCGACCAGCAGATGCAGGTCGCCGGCCTTGAAGGCCGCCATGATCTCGGCTTTTTCCGCAGGCTTCATGCGCCCGTGAATCAAGCCGATGGACAGCTCCGGCAGGCTTTCGCAGAGCGCAGCCCAGCTTACTTCGGCAGCCTGCGCCTGGAGCTGCTCGGATTCCTCGATCAGGGTGCAGACCCAGTATGCCTGGCGACCTTCCGAACAGCCGGCGCGAACACGCTCGACAACTTCCTCGCGGCGGCTGTCGGAAACCAGAACCGTATTGATCGGTGTACGCCCCGGCGGCAATTCGTCGAGTACCGAGGTATCCAGATCGGCGTAGGCGCTCATCGCCAGCGTGCGCGGAATCGGCGTCGCGGTCATGATCAGCTGGTGTGGCGAGAACTGCCCGGCCGCACCCTTGTCGCGCAGGGCCAGGCGCTGCTGCACGCCAAAGCGATGCTGTTCGTCGATGATCGCCAGCCCCAGATTGTGAAACCGCACCTCCTCCTGAAACAGTGCGTGGGTGCCGACTACCATGGCCGCGTCGCCGGTTCCGATGAGTTGCAGCTGGTTGGCCCGGGCCTTGCCCTTGAGCTTGCCGGCCATCCAGGCGACGGAAATGCCCAGCGGCGCGAACCAGCGCTGGAAGTTGATGAAATGCTGTTCGGCGAGTATTTCGGTGGGCGCCATCAGCGCCACCTGCCAGCCGGCCTCCAATGCCTGCAGCGCGCCCAGCGCGGCGACTACGGTCTTGCCGGCACCGACATCGCCCTGCACCAGTCTCAACATCGGGCGGGGCTGCTGAAGGTCGCGGACGACCTCCTCGGCGACTCGGCGCTGCGCCCCGGTCAGCGGGAATCCCAGTTGTCTGACGAATTGCGCGGCCAGCTCACCGCTGGCGCTCATCATCGGCGCTCGGCGAGAGCGAATCTGCGCGCGCAAACGTAGCATGGCCAGCTGGTGTGCCATCAGCTCCTCGAAGGCCAGCCGGTGCTGGGCCCAGTGGCGGCCGTCCTGCAATGCTTCCAGATCGACGTCGGGGGGTGGCCGATGCAGCGTGCGAATCGCCTCGCGCAGAGGGGCCAGGTCGTACTCCGCAGCGATCTCCGCGGGCAGCAGTTCGCTCAGGCTATTGCCGGACTCGAGCCACTGCAGGGCGGCCTCGCTGAGGCTGCGCAGGCGTAACTGCGACAGCCCCTCGGTGGCAGGATAGATTGGCGTCAGGGTCTCGGCGACCGGGGCGGCCTCGCGGCTCTCCAGGTTCTGCATCTCCGGATGGTAGATCTCCAGGCCGGACGCGCCGGGGCGCACCTCGCCATAGCAGCGCAGATGGGTGCCGCGCTGCAGGCTGGCCTTCAGCGCTGCGGAGAAATGATAGAAACGCAGGCTGAGGGTGCCTGTGCCGTCCTGCAATCGACAGAGCAGACTGCGTCGACGGCCCATGACCACATCGGCCGCCTGCACCACGCCTTCGACCACCGCGTCCATCCCGGGCCGCAGTGCGCCGATTGGCGTGATGCGGGTTCGATCCTGGTAGCGCAGCGGCAAATGAAAGAGTACGTCCTCGACGCTGCGCAGCCCGAGGCGTTCGAGCTTCTCCGCAAGCGCCGGCCCGACCCCCTTGATCACCGTCAGGCCGGTGCGATCGGAGCGTGGCGACATGTTTATCTGGCGGCTTGCGCGGGCTGGCTGATCGAGCACAGGCGAATCGAGTCGCTGAGCATCTCGACGGCCTTGGGTCGAGGGAAGCTGGCGCGCCAGGCGATGGCCACGGTGCGGTAGGGCACGGGGGAGCTGAATTGCTTGGTCACCAGCAGCTCGGAGCTGTAATAGCGATCATCGGCAGCGGACATCGGCAATACCGTCATGCCGATGCCGGACGCCACCATATGGCGAATGGTTTCCAGCGAACTGGACTCGACCGTTGTGTGCTTGTGTTGCTCTTCGCCCTTGCGGATGCTCGGGCAGGCCTCGAGCACCTGGTCGCGGAAGCAGTGGCCTTCTCCGAGCAGCAGCAGCTTGCTGTCATCCAGCTCATCGAGGGTGACCGTATCGCGGCTCGCCCAGGCATGGTTGGCGGGGACCAGCAGGCTGAAGGGCTCGTCATACAGCGGCTTGGTCAGCACGTCCGGCTCATTGAAGGGGAGCGCGACGATGATGGCGTCGAGCTCGCCGTTACGCAGCTTGTCACGCAGCACATGGGTGAAGTTTTCTTCGATATACAGCGGCATTTCCGGCGCGACCCGATGCAGTTGCGGCACCAGATGCGGAAACAGGTATGGCCCGATGGTATAGATCGCCCCCACCTTGAGCGGTGCGGACAGCTGATTCTTGCCGGCACTGGCCAGCTCGCGAATGGCCAGGGCCTCTTCCAGCACCTTTTGCGCCTGGGCAACGATCCGTTCGCCGACCGGCGTGACCCGCACGGCGCTCTTGCTGCGTTCGAAGATCATGATGCCCAGCTCGTCCTCGAGCTTCTTGACGCCCACGCTGAGTGTCGGCTGTGACACGTGGCAGCGTTCGGCGGCATGGCCGAAGTGCTGTTCCTGGGCCAGGGTGACGATATAGCGCAGTTCAGTGAGGGTCATGGCTTATACTGATTCCACAATGTATTCAAGCCAAGCATAGCGGGTTGGCCGATAGAGGAAAACAATCGAATGAGACAGGTAGTGATTGCCGGTTGCGGTGATCTGGGCGGCGCTTTGGCCAAGCGACTGATGGCCCGGGGTTGGGCGGTTCATGGGCTGCGTCGGGACGTATCGCAACTGCCGGAGGGCGTATTGCCGATAGTTGGCGATCTTACGCAGGTTGCATGTCCCGAAGCCTGGCCGCGCAAGGTGCACTATCTGGTCTATTGTCCTGCCGCCGGCAAGCGCGACGCCGAGCTCTACCAACACTTGTATGTCGACGGCTTGCGTAATGTGCTCGGCTGGATGCAGGAACGCCGGCAACAGGCGCAACATGTTTTGCAGGTTTCCAGCACGGGCGTTTACGGACAAACCCAGGGCGAATGGGTCGCCGAAAATAGTCCGGCCCTGGCCGAATCCGACACAGCCAGAGCGCTGCTCGAAGCCGAGGACGTGGCGCTGCGCAGCGGCATGCCGGCTTCGGTGGTGAGATTGGCAGGCATCTACGGTCCGGGACGCAACCGGTTGATCGAGCAGGTGCGCTCCGGTGTGTCGGTGCCGGCCGAGCCGCCGCAATATACCAACCGCATTCACCGTGACGACGCCGCCGGCCTGCTCGAGCATCTCCTGCTCGAATCCGACAATGGCGAGCTGCTCGCGCCTTGCTATCTGGGTGTGGATGACGAGCCTGCTCCGCTGCATGAGGTGTGCGCTTGGCTGGCTGATCAGCTCGGCACCAACCTGCAGGCAGACGGACCCCGGATCGGCCGGGTGGGCAGCAAACGCTGCAGTAACGAGCTGGCGCGCGAGGGTGGATGGAAGCCGGCCTATCCGAGCTACAGGGAAGGTTACGCTGCGATGTTGAACGCAGGCTGATCAGTGGTGATCTTCGGCGGTTGGTGTTGTCCACTGAACTCTAATCGCGGAGGCCATTGCCATGAAAAAGACAGGTTCAGCTGAGTGGGAAGGTAGCGTCAAGGAAGGCTCGGGTGCCCTCACAACCGAAAGCGGTGTGCTGGACAGCTCGCCCTATGGTTTCAATACCCGGTTCGAGGATGGGCCGGGCACCAACCCCGAAGAACTGATCGGTGCAGCGCACGCCGGGTGTTTTTCCATGGCGTTCTCCATGCTGCTCGGTCAGGAAGGCTTTACGCCGAGCAAGATCGCCACGACCGCCGAGGTTTCGCTGGAGAAGCAAGCCGACGGTTTCGCCATCACCTCGGTCCATCTCGATGTACAGGCGCATATTCCCGGGATCGACGAGGACAAATTCACGGAAATAGCCAACAAGGCCAAGGTGGGGTGCCCGGTATCGAAGCTGCTCAACGCCGAGATCACCATGGAAGCCTATCTCTCGCAGTGAGCGGAAGCAGGTTCGAGCAGGTATAAGAAAGGCGCCAAATGGCGCCTTTCTGCTGGACGGGCGGCGATTAACCCACCACCATCACGCCATCCATCTCGACCGGCACACCCTTGGGCAGGGAGGCTACGCCGATGGCGGCGCGCGCCGGGTAGGGCTGCTTGAAGTAGCGCGCCATGACTTCGTTGACCAGACCGAAGTGACTCAGATCGGTGAGGAAAATGTTCAGCTTGACGATGTGCTGCAGCGAGCCGCCGGCCGCTTCGGCCACGGCTTGCAGGTTGTCGAATACCCGGCAGATCTGCCGTTCGATACCTTCGACGACTTCCATGGTGGCCGGGTCCAGCGGGATCTGCCCCGACAGGTATACGGTGTTGCCGACCTTGATGGCCTGTGAATAGGTGCCGATAGCGGCCGGTGCCTGGTCGCTGGTGATGACTTGCTTGTTCATGATAGCTCCGGATCGGATCAGTTTTTCAGTCGGGTGATGCGCAAAACGCCGCTCAGCACCCGGATACGCTTGATCAGCTGGGACAGGTGCAGGCGGTCGCGTACGCGCACGACCAGCTGCACGACGCTGGTGCGGCCGTCGCGCTCGTCGACGCTGATCTTGTCGATACTGGCGTCGGCCATGGTGATACCGGTGGCCAGCTGCGCGATGATGCCTCGCTCGTGCTCCAGCTCGACGCGAAGCTCGACGGTAAATTCGCCGGTCACGTCCTTGTCCCAGGTGAGATGCAGAATGTTCTCGTCGCTATGACGGTTGTCCGCAAGGTTCTTGCAGTTTTCCTGGTGGATCACCATCCCCTTGCCGGATGACAGATAGCCGACGATCGGGTCGCCCGGGATCGGATTGCAGCAGCGCGCGAAGCTGACCACGAGACCTTCGGTGCCGCGGATCGCCAGCGGCATCTCGCGAATCTGCGCATCGTCCGGCTCGGCGACCTTCGCCCTCTCGGCCTCGCTGGTGCTTTCGTTGGCCAGCAGGCGACGCGCGACCACGTAGGCCATGCGGTTGCCAAGCCCGATGTCGGCGAGCAGTTCTTCCAGGCTGTCCATGCCGCAATCGTTCAGTACCTGGCGCACGCGAGCCTGCGGTATGTCGCTGAGGGTCGTGTCGAAGCTGATCAGCACCTTTTCCAGCAGACGCTCGCCCAGCGCGATGGATTCGGAATGGCGTTGATGCTTGAGGAAGTGACGGATGTTGCTGCGCGCCTTGCCGGTAATGACGAAGCTCAGCCAGGCCGGATTGGGGCGCGCTCCCGGTGCGGTGATGATCTCGACGGTCTGCCCGCTCTGTAGCGGTTCGGACAGAGGTGCCAGGCGTCGATTGACGCGGCAGGCGATGCAGCTATTGCCCACATCAGTATGCACGGCGTAGGCGAAGTCGACCGGGGTCGAGCCCTTCGGCAGCTCCATGATCCGCCCTTTGGGCGTGAAAATATAGACTTCGTCGGGGAACAGGTCGATCTTGACGTTCTCGATGAATTCCAGCGAGTTGCCCGCGCGCTGTTGCAGCTCCAGTACGCTTTTCAACCATTGGCGGGTACGCGCGTGGTTGCCGTTGATCACGTCTTCCTTGGATTTGTACACCCAGTGCGCGGCAATGCCATTATTCGCCAGCTCTTCCATCTCCTCGGTACGGATCTGGATTTCAATCGGCACGCCATGCATGCCGAACAGCGTAGTGTGCAGCGACTGATAGCCGTTGGCCTTGGGGATCGCGATGTAGTCCTTGAAGCGTCCAGGGAACGGCTTGTACAGGTTGTGCACGGCACCGAGCGCTCGATAGCAGGTGTCCGCCTTGTCGACGATGATGCGGAACGCGTAGACGTCCATGATTTCATTGAACGACTTTCGCTTGCCGCGCATTTTCTGGTAGATCCCGAACAAATGCTTTTCGCGGCCGATCACGCGTCCGGGAATGCCCTCGCGCTCCAGGCAGTTTTGCAGCGTGTCAAGGATCTTGCTCAGCAATTCCTTGCGATTGCCCCGGGCGCTGCGCACCGCACGGTCGATCAGCTGCGCGCGCATCGGGTACATCGCCTTGAAGCCGAGGTCTTCGAACTCGGTGCTCAGGCTGTGCATGCCCAGGCGGTTGGCGATCGGAGCGTAGATTTCCAGCGTTTCCTTGGCGATGCGCCGGCGCTTTTCGCCGGACAGGGCGCCCAGGGTGCGCATGTTGTGTAGCCGGTCAGCCAGTTTCACCAGAATCACGCGGATATCCCGCGCCATGGCCAAGGCCATTTTCTGGAAGTTTTCCGCCTGCGCCTCGGCCT
The DNA here is from genome assembly GCA_964477725.1 of uncultured Halopseudomonas sp. Lineage (GTDB taxonomy): Bacteria > Pseudomonadota > Gammaproteobacteria > Pseudomonadales > Pseudomonadaceae > Halopseudomonas. The sequence continues at coordinate 8,428 of CAYZFU010000018.1, read as the reverse complement.
TGGTTTCGAATGTCATCTGGGTCAGCTTGCTGACGCCGTCGACCAGTTCGGCAACCGTGTCGCCAAACTGCGAGATCAGTGCATCCTTGGGGATGCCGGTGTCTTCGATGACATCGTGCAGCATGGCGGCCATCAGGCTCTGATGATCCATGTGCATGCCGGCGAGAATGCCGGCAACGGCTAGCGGGTGGGTAACGTAGGGTTCGCCGCTACGCCGGGTCTGGCCATCATGGGCCTGCTCGGCGTAGAAATAGGCGCGCCGGACCAGGTTGACCTGATCCGGCTCGAGATAATCGCCGAGTCGCTCGGCGAACACTTCTATTGCAGACATGCAAGGCTCCTGAGCCCGGCGGAACGGGCCTTCAGCTGCGGCACGCACGTCCTGCGCAAGCCCTTACTCCGCCAGATCGGATTCCAGCGAGTACAGCGGCTCCTGCTGATCCTGAATGGCTTCCTGGGCGAGAATCTCGTTGGTGACCAGGCCGGCGGCGATTTCACGCAGGGCGACCACGGTGGGCTTGTCATTTTCCCAGGCGACCTTGGGGTCCTTCCCGCCAGTGGCGATCTGACGCGAGCGCTTGGTGGCCAGCATGACCAGCTCGAAACGGTTTTCTACGTTATCCAGGCAGTCTTCAACGGTGACGCGAGCCATGGGTGTACTCCGGAACTTACTTGAGAATCGGGTGCGCTCCAACCGGAACGCGGGACCTGACAGTCTACTGGGTGCTCACTCGTTCTGACAAGAGTGCGTCCAGCAGGGCCCGATGACGGTCCTGCTGGCGGGCAAAGCCCAGCCGGCCGGCGCGAAGGATCGCCTTGAGATCTTCCAGTGCGGTCTGGAAGCAGTCGTTGATCACCAGAAAGTCATATTCGACGCAGTGGCTCATCTCGCTGACCGCCTCGGCCATGCGCCGGTCGATGACGCTGGAATCGTCCTGCCCGCGGTTGGTCAGCCGTTCGCGCAGATCCTTCTGGCTGGCAGGCAGGATGAAGATCGAGCGCGCCTGCGGCAAGGCGCGGCGAACCTGCTCGGCGCCCTGCCAGTCGATCTCCAGAATCAGATCATGGCCTTCAGCGAGCGTCCGCTCGACGGTGCTCTGCGAGGTGCCGTAGAGATTGCCGAAGACTTCCGCGTGCTCGAGGAAATCGCCCTGGCCGACCAGCTCGAGAAAGGTCTCCCGGCTGGTGAAGTGATAATTCACGCCATCGATTTCCCCGGGACGCATGGACCGGGTGGTGTGGGAAACCGACACGCGTACGCTCTCGATCTGATCGAGCAACGCCTTGACCAGGCTGGTCTTGCCTGCGCCGGAAGGGGCGGAAACGATGTACAGCGTGCCGGTGGCTTGGGTCATTTCGGGCGGCTCTCGCGTGGCGGCGTGCGGTGAAAAGGACGCAGTATAAAGTCAATCGTCAGGCTCGTCATGGACACTGGCGGCATTTCGCCGGTCTATTGAATTGAACCGGACCAGGAAGGCGAAATGATTTCGAAATGGCAGTGGTTGTTGGCACAGATCGGCCGCACGTTGTGGATACGGGCTTCGCTGTTTGCCCTGCTGGGTGTCGGAGCGGCACTGCTGGCTATCGCCGCGGAACGACTTTATCCGGGCGAGGCACCGATGGATCTCGGGGCCGAAGCCGTTAATGACATTCTCAATATTCTTGCGACCAGCATGCTCGCGGTCACCACGTTTTCGTTGACGGTAATGGTGTCGGCGTACGGTTCCGCTACTGCAAACATCGCGCCGCGTGCCACCCGTCTACTCATGCAGGACACCACCACGCAGAACGTACTCGGTACTTTCCTCGGTTCGTTCCTGTTCTCTCTGGTGGGCATCATCGCCTTGCATACCGAGGTCTACGGTACCCGTGGCCGACTGGTCCTGTTTCTCTTCAGCCTGCTGGTCGTCGCGCTTATCGCCATCACCATGCTGCGCTGGATCGAGCATCTGTCCAGTTTAGGTCAGATGGCAGACACCACCGAGCGAGTCGAAGCCGCTATCGTCAGGGCGATTCGCAGCCGTGTGGATCATCCCTCGGCGGGTACCAGCATCCTGTTCGATCCGCGCAAGGACATCCCTCCTGAAGCGACGCCGGTCTACCCGGATCAGGTGGGCTACGTGATGCATATCGATATTCAGGTGCTGGACGAGTGGGCCTGCGAGAACGACGGGCAGGTTTACATCACCAGTCCGCCTGGAAGCTTCGTGCACCAACCGGAGCCGATAGCCTGGATCATGCCGCCATGCGAGGGGGTGTCGAAGGATGTGTGCCAGTGCTTCACCCTGGGCAAGGAACGGTCTTTCGATCAGGACCCTCGCTACGGAATGGCGGTGATGTCCGATATCGCCTCGCGCGCGCTGTCTACCGGCGTCAACGATCAGGGCACCGCGATCGATGTGCTCGGACGCGTGGTGCGGGTGCTCACCTGTTGGTCCGAGGGCGAGGAGCTTGGTCCGCTCGGTACGCTGCGGCGCCGCCGGGTGCACGTGCCTCCTACCGAATTGGCCGATCTGTTCGACGAGATGTTCACGCCCATCGCCCGCGACGGTGCGGGGACGTTGGAAGTACAGGTGAAGCTGCACGAGGCCCTGCGCATGCTGGCGCAATACGGCAGTGCCTACCGCAGCAATGCCCAGCGGCATGCCCGGCTGGCCCTGCTGAGAGCCGAGGAGGCGTTGCAGCTGGAGGACGACAAGGTCCGAGTTAGACAGCTCGCGGAACGAACTTTGAGCCTCTGTTGAGTCGGTGTGTCATTGTTCGGTAATGGCAATGCAACATTGCGGCGATACGCTGTGACCGTCCCTTGCCGAAGCTATTGGCAGGCGAGAGGGACACGGATCTTTCGCCGGTAAGCGCGTTGTGCTGCCGGCCGTCGCTGCGAGCCCCTCATGAAGCGTGTCCTGACTCTTATCATTGCTGTCTGCATCCTCGGCCTGAGTTTTCAGGTTCTGCTCACCCTGGACAACATGCGCTCGCTGACGCGCACGCTGGAGTCGGAGTACACCGCCTCGGTCGATTTCTACAAGGCGACGGTGAAAGCCGGCGAATCGCTGCGTGAGGTGAGTTTGCTCGGTTATCAGCTGACCAGCGCCCGTACCGAGGCCGATCTGCAGAACTTCATCACCCGTACCGACGCGCAGTTCCTGCTGCTCGACGAACGTCTTGCAGCGCTTGATGCACCTCGCTGGGCAGCATTCATGGAGCTTCCCCTGTCTGCTTTTCTTACTGTTGAGCCGGGCCGGGACGATGAAGAAGAACAAACGATGGGCGACCTGCTGCAGCAGATCCGCCTCAACGCCCAGGGCGCAGAGGGCATTTACCAGGTCATGCGCGACCTGAGCGTGCAGCGGTTGCCGCTGCAGGCAAGCCTGTCCGCTTCGCTACCTGCCCTGGGTGGGGCGCTGGTGGATACGCTTCCACTCGCTGACCTCACGCCTGATTATGCAGGGCTGGTGGAGGGTGCGGTGCTGGTCGCGTTGAGCGATTCGCGCTACAGCCTGCGCAAGGGTTTGAAGCATGTCGAGGCGGGCAGCATGGGGGCGGTTGAACTCTCTGCCGAGCAGCAAGCCGTGCTTGCCGATTTGCAGCAGCTGACCGCAGACATTGCCAGGTACAAAGAGCAGTTGCTGGCAAGCGAAACCAATCCTGCCGCCTTCGCACTGAACTTCGAACTGGCGCTGAAGAGTATCGCCAGGCTCGAAGAAGCGGTGATTGCCATGCTGGTGGTTCAGCAGGCCCAGCTGATATCCCAGGCTGACAGAACCGTCACTGATCTGATCATGGCTGCCGTTGCCATCGTAGCCCTGGTAGTTCTGATCAGCTTCGCTCTGGGCCGCAGCCTGACCAGGCGGATACATCAGGTGGTGGCCGGGTTGAGCGCGATCGCCCAGGGCAGTGGTGACCTCAAGGCGGCGTTACCCGTGCGCGGGAATGATGAGCTTGCCGAGCTGGCACGGTCGTTCAATCGGATTATCGAGAAGCTGCACGGAAGCTTTGTGGTGCTCGAACAGCAGGTCGGCGCGGTCTCGGAGCAGTCTCGCCAATCGAAGGCGGCCAGCGCGCGAGCTTCGGAGCACATGGATGAACAGCTCGCCGAGGTGGAACAGCTGGCTCGCGCCATGGCCGAGATGAGCGACGCGGCAGGCAGCGTTGCAGCCAGCGCCGAGTCCGGTTCAGCCACAGCGCTGGAATCGGAGCAGCGGGCGAAGCTGGGCAAGCAGGTGGTCGACCAGACCGTGGCGTCTATCTCTGAGTTGTCGTCAAGCTTCAGCGCAGTGCATGGGGTGGTCGAACGGCTGGGCACCTACAGTCGTGACATCGGCGCGGTCATCGACGTGATCCAGAGCGTGTCCGACCAGACCAATCTGCTGGCGCTGAACGCAGCCATCGAGGCTGCCAGGGCAGGGGAGCAGGGGCGTGGTTTTTCGGTTGTGGCCGAAGAGGTTCGCGCATTGGCGGCGCGGACCCGGCGGGCGACCGAACAGGTCGAGCTGACCATCGTCGCGCTACAGGACGCGACTCGCGAGACGGTCGGTGCGATGGAGCAGGCTGAACGGAATCGACTGGACAGCGTCGAGAACGCCAGGGCGTCAGGCGCGGAGCTCGACCGCATAACCGAAGCGTTCCGCACCATGACCGCCATGAACCTGCAGATTGCAGCCGCGGCCGAGCAACAGCGACGCGCCGCAGCCGAAATCAACGGCAACATCGAAACCATCCGCGCCCTGGCCGGCTCGACACAGGCGCATGCCAGCGAAAGCCAGGCGAGCGCTGAGCAGCTGGCGGTGAGGGTGGAGAAAGCCATGGACATCCTTGGCGAGTTTGCTACCTGAGGCGTTCAGGCCGGTGCGGCTTTTGCGGCCCGGTGCCAGCTTCGGCTTCACAGAATCTCGACGCCCTCGCATTTGTAGTCGCCGATGAACAGATCTTCCTGCAGCACCTCTCCGTCGAGATTGAAGCAGAACAGGTAGCTCTCGGTACGCTCGGCCACTTCGACGCTTTTCAGCGCCACGCATTCCTCCGGATGCCCGGGCAGAATCTTGAACGATGAGACGCCGCGCTCCGGATAGCAGGTGCCGACCGCCAGGGTACGAATGTCGCTGAAGTCTTCGTTGGCGATCACCAGCAGGTTCGAGCCGCACTCGGTCTCGTCGACTGTTTCGTCGAAAGGCCGAGTGGATACCTTGCGCGGAAAGAACAGCCATTCACGTCGGTACGGGTGCCATTCCGCGGCTTCGTGAATCACGTAACCGTGCTCGCCGACACCCAGCGCTTCACGCATCCTTTGATACCGTTCGCTCCAGTCGACGCTGGCCAGACCGTAGTTCCCGTCGAGTATTTTCACCCACTCTTCCTCGGGCTTTTTCCCGTGACTACCGATCACCAACTGATCGCCGTAAAGCGTCGCCCATTCGCTCTTGAATCCCTTGAAGCGTTCGTCTCCGCTGCCGGTCATGAGAATCTGCCTGGGTATCAGTTTGTTTTCGTCGCGGATCTCGCAGACCAGCCCGGTGCGATCGTCGAAGGTCACCAGCCGGCTGCCGAATAACACCAGCTCGGAAAATTCTGCGCCGCGTCCGCCTTCGGAAACCAGGCTGATCAGTTGGTGCTCGCCGCCCTGTGCGGCGGGTATTTCTTCGAATCCGAAGCGTGTCCGGCCGGAGGCGTCGTGCGGATGGCGAAACAGGCGGTCACGGCGCAGCGTCGAACTCCACGCCACCTGCCCATCGCCCAGCTCGATCTGAGAGGCGTGATCCTCGTCGGTGATGATCGCCAGGGTGTACTCGTTGACCGAGCTGTCATAGCGCTCGAGGCGTCGGGTATCGCGCATGATGTTCACCTGCTTGTCGATGGCGGATCGGCGGGGGCGCCGTGCCAGTAGTTGGACGAGGTGAGGTGTCAGGCGTTCCCCAGTACGGGGCGGTTGGCGAAGAGCGTGGAACCGGCCGGGGGCCCCTCGGGCGCCCGGCTGCGGGATCATTCGATATTTTGAACCTGCTCGCGCATCTGCTCGATATACACCTTGAGGTCGACCGCCGCCTGGGTGCTGCGCGTATCGATGGCCTTCGAGCCGAGGGTGTTGGCCTCGCGATTGAATTCCTGCATGAGGAAATCCAGCCGGCGCCCCATCGCCTCGCCCCCGGCTAGGATCCGGCGAGTCTCGGCTACGTGCGTGTCGAGACGATCGAGCTCTTCGGCCACGTCAATCTTTTGCGCCAGCAACACGACCTCCTGCTCGATGCGCTGATTATCCAGGTCCAGTCCGGTCTCGGCGACCCGATCGAGGAGTTTCTGCCTGTGCGCGACCAGCAGCTGCGGCATTATTTCGCGCAGGGTTGCCACGCGTTCGGCGATGGCGTCCAGCCGTTCCTCGAGCAACTTGCGCAGTTCAGCGCCTTCGCGGGCGCGCTGCTCGATCAGCTCCTGCAAGGCGCGGTCGAAAAGCTCGCGAGCCTGCCGGATGAGGCCGTTGTCGTCCGGCTCCGCGCTGCTCAGCACGCCGGGCCAGGCGAGCAGCTCGAGTGGATTGATCGGCGCCGGGTTGACCAGATTGAGGCTCAGCTGCTGGGCCGCGGCGACAAGCTGGTCAACTAGCGGCTGATTGAGATTGAGCGAAGCACTGCCGGCAACGGCGGGATTGAACCGCAGCGTGCACTCGACCTTGCCGCGGCCGAGCTGCTTGCGCAGTCGTTCTCGCAACGGGCCTTCCAGCTCGCGAAACGCTTCCGGCAGGCGCAGGCTCGGTTCAAGATAACGATGGTTGACCGAGCGCATCTCCCACGCCAGGTTGCCTCTGTCGGTGCTGAGTTCGCAGCGAGAGAAAGCGGTCATGCTGTAAACCATCATTGGCCTCATCGTCCTGTTCCATGTGTTGGCATTGTACTCCTGCCGCTTGAAGCGGGTACAGCCGGTCCGGGTCCGCTCGCGTATACTGGCGGTCACATACACGCAGTGCACAAGGATCCATGATGAGCAAACGACCCAGCGGCCGCGAAGCCGACCAGATGCGCCCGGTGACCATCACCCGCGGCTACACCAAGCATGCCGAGGGTTCGGTACTGGTGGAGTTCGGCGACACCAAGGTGATCTGCACTGCCAGCGTCGAAGCTGGCGTGCCGCGCTTTTTGCGTGGATCGGGCCAGGGCTGGATCACCGCTGAATACGGCATGCTGCCCCGCGCTACCGGCGAGCGCATGCAGCGTGAAGCGAGCAAGGGCAAGCAGGGCGGGCGGACTCTGGAAATACAACGACTCATCGGCCGTTCGTTGCGCGCAGCGGTAGACCTGCGCAGCATCGGCGAAAACACGATTCATCTGGACTGCGATGTCATTCAGGCCGACGGCGGTACCCGCACGGCGTCGATCACCGGCGCCTGCGTGGCCCTGGTCGATGCGCTGCGGGTGCTGAAGAAACGCGGTTCGATCAAGAAGATGCCGGCGGTGCAGATGATCGCCGCGGTCTCGGTGGGTATTCACCAGGGCGTCCCGGTTCTGGATCTGGATTATCTGGAAGATTCGGCAGCCGACACCGACCTCAACGTGGTGATGACCGACAAGGGCGGCTTCATTGAAGTTCAAGGCACGGCCGAAGCGGCGCCGTTCAGTGCCGACGAGCTCAATGCTATGCTGGCCCTGGCCAGGCAGGGGATCGAGCAGTTGTTCGCCATGCAGGCGGCTGCGCTGGAAGACTAGGCGCACCGTGGGGATGCTTCCGGGCCGGCCTGACAACACAGCCTACCGAAGGACGGAGTGCATATGACCGACGAACTGGAGCAGTCCCCAACACTTACCCCGGACCCGGAAGCGCGCAAGTGGGCGCTGTTCGCTCATCTCAGCGGCTTCCTCGGTTGCCTGATCCCGATGGGCAACCTGATTGGCCCGCTGCTCGTCTGGCAGTTGAAGAAGGATCAGCATCCGTTTATCGACGATCAGGGCAAAGAAGCGCTGAACTTTCAGATCACGGTCACCATCGCTGCACTGATCTGCCTGTTTCTCATGCTGATCATCATCGGCATGCTGCTGATCTGGGTCGTGGTGATTGGCGCGGTGGTGCTGATGATCATAGCGGCGATCAAGGCCAACGAAGGTCAGGCGTACCGCTATCCGTTCTGCTGGCGGATCATCAAGTAGTGTAGCGGCAAGCTACGAGCTCCAAGCGGCAGGCTGGTCCTTGCGGGACGCCGCTTGGCGTAGGTGAAAACACGCAATGCCCGTCACGCTTTGTAGCTTGTAGCTTGCACCGTATCCGAGAACATACCCCGGCGGTGTCTGCGATGCCGCTTTCGCGCCCAGGTGCGCTCCTACCTCCGGGTGTGCTGATCATTCTGTAGGAGCGGGCATGACCGCGAAGCAGGATGCACGATGCCCAAAACCAAGCCCCGGCGGTGTCTGCGATGCCGCATTCGCGCCCAGGTGCGCTCCTACCT
>CAYZFU010000017.1:16086-26019 GCA_964477725.1 uncultured Halopseudomonas sp. | reverse complement strand
CAAAAGAATGCGGCGATTGTCGCATGGGGAGGGGGCGGGCAAAAGGGTCCAACGGGCTCGATGCATAACTTCCTCAAATATCACAAAAAAATGCGGATCGGCCGTTGACGCCCGGAAGGTGGCTGAGTATGATTCGCCCCGCTTCACAAACACAGCGATACCGGTTTGGAAGGCGACCAGGCTTCACCGTTCATTCAGGCTTTCGGCTTGTATGACGGACATTTTCAGATACCCTTACGGGATTCGTGAATGTGCTCAAGGCGCCCGTAGCTCAGCTGGATAGAGCATCCGCCTTCTAAGCGGATGGTCGCAGGTTCGAGTCCTGCCGGGCGTGCCATCGCACAATCGTCTGGAAGTCATGAAGCAAGAGTAATGGTGGGCGTAGCTCAGTTGGTAGAGCACAGGATTGTGGCTCCTGGTGTCGTGGGTTCGATCCCCATCGTCCACCCCATTTCTCGACACGCCAGACCCTCGGTCTGGCGTTGTTGTCCGTAGTGTTCTGCAGTGCCCTGGTTTGCGGACGTGGTGGAATTGGTAGACACACCAGATTTAGGTTCTGGCGCCGCAAGGTGTGAGAGTTCGAGTCTCTCCGTCCGCACCATCTTCTTTTCTGTTTTTTCCAAGCTTCGCTAGCGGGTCCGTTGCGCCGCGCCCCGTTTTGCGCGGGTCATTCGTCGTGCCGTATGCCAGGTGCGGAACTGTCTCCTCAGTCACAGTCTGAAATCTTGTCCAGACTGATTGCGTTGGGGAAAAGAAACCATGTCCAGATTGCTCGACCAGATAGCTATCATCACCGGTTCCGATTCCGGCATGGGTAGCGCGATGGCGAAAGCCTTCTCATCTGAAGGTGCTGATGTTGTGGTGACTTACCACAGCGACGAGGAAGGCGCTCAGGCCACGGCTGCGGCTGTGCGAGAACGAGGTCGCCGGGTGATGGTGAGGCAGCTCGATGTGTCCGATGAGGCGAGCGTGGCTTCGCTGTTCGAGGCGGCTGAACACGAGCTCGAGATTCCAACCATCCTGGTCAACAACGCTGGCATCGGTATGAGCTCGTCATTGCTTGAGTTGAGTGCGGAACAGTTTGATAAAACCCTGAAGACGGATCTGTATGGTCCGTTTTATTGCTGTCGGGAGTTCGTGCGTTTGCGGCAGCGTGCCGGCACTGGCATTGGCGCGGGCAAGATACTCAATATCACGTCCGTGCATGACAGCATCCCGAGTCCGGGCAATGCCGCGTATGGGGCGGCCAAAGGAGGCTTGCTTACCATGACGCGCAGTCTTGCCCTGGAACTCGCGCCGATGCGGATCAATGTCAACGCCATAGCGCCCGGACTCATCCGCACGCCGATGACCTGCGAGCGGGTGGACGATCCCGCCAGGCGCGAAAAAGAGATGCCCAATATACCTTGGGAGCGAGCCGGCAAGCCGGAAGAAGTAGCCGAGCTGGCGGTGTATCTTGTCAGTGCCGAAGCTGACTATGTGACCGGTCAGAACTTCGTTATCGATGGTGGCCTGGAAATGAATTGGGGGCAGGGCGCCTGATTTCGCTTTGGGCCGGTGCTCGGGCTTGGCAGTAGTGATGACTTATGGATGGCAAGCGACTAGAATGTCGTCCCTTTAGAATTCGTCCAATCACTCTGTTTTGTTCAACGAGGACTCTCCATGCAAGTTTCGGTTGAAACCACCTCCGGCCTTGAGCGCCGCATGACCGTTGGCATTCCTGCCGAGCGCATCGAAAACGAAGTCAACAAGCGTCTGCAGCAAACAGCCAGCCGTGCTCGTGTCGATGGTTTCCGCCCCGGCAAGGTGCCGATGAGCGTTATCCGCAAGCGTTTCGGAGGCTCCGCTCGCCAGGAAGTGATCGGTGAAGTGATCCAGTCCTCGTTCTACGAAGCGGTCATGCAGGAAAAGCTCAATCCCGCCGGTGCGCCCAGCGTCGAGCCGAAGCAGCTCGAGGAAGGCAAGGATTTTGAATACGTTGCAACGTTCGAAGTGTATCCGGAAGTGCAGCTTGCCGATTTTTCGGGCATCGATGTGGAGCGCATCGATGCTGAAGTTACCGACGAAGACGTTGAAAAAATGCTGGATATCCTGCGCAAGCAGAATACCTCTTTTGAAAACGTCGACCGCGCTGCACAGGACGGCGACCAGCTTACCGTCGACTTTACCGGTCGTATCGATGGCGAGGCGTTCCAGGGTGGCACCGCCAACAACACGCAGATCGTGCTGGGTTCGGGTCGCATGATCCCCGGTTTCGAAGAAGGCCTGGTTGGCGCGAAGGCTGGCGAGTCGCGCACACTGAACGTGACCTTCCCTGAGGACTACCAGAACCTCGAACTCGCAGGCAAGGCAGCAGAGTTCGAAGTGATGGTCCACTCTGTGGCCGAGCCGGTCATGCCTAAGCTGAACGACGAGTTCTTCGCCCGTTTCGGTGTGGAAGAGGGCGGCCTGGAAGGTTTCCGTGCCGAAGTCCGCAAAAACATGGAGCGTGAGCTGCGCCAGGCAATCAAATCAAAGACCAAGACTCAGGTCATGGACGGGCTGCTTGCCATCAACGAGGTTGACGTACCGAAAGCGCTCATCAGCAGCGAGATCGACCGTCTGCGTCAACAGGCTGTGCAACAGTTCGGCGGGGCCAATATCAAGCCCGAGCAGTTGCCGGCCGAGTTGTTCGAAGATCAGGCCAAGCGTCGCGTCAGCCTGGGCCTGATCGTCGCCGAGGTGGTCAAGCAGAACGACATCAAGCCGGATAACGATCGCGTGCGCGCCATGGTGGAAGATCTGGCCTCTGCCTATCAGGAGCCGCAGCAGGTAATCAACTGGTATTACCAGAACGAGCAGCAACTGGCTGAAATTCAGTCGGTTGTGCTGGAAGAGCAAGTGGTGGATACTGTGTTGCAGAAGGCTAAGGTAACTGATAAGCAAGTTGCCTACGAAGATGCCGTCAAGCCGGCGCAGCCCGCAGGGGCGCAAGGCGGCGAGGCGGATAGCAGCGCTGACGAGTAATCTCGTCGCTCAATTACGCAGCGCATGAGCCAGCCTTCGGGCTGGCTCTCGTGTTTCTGCGACAGGCTAATCGGAGTGACATCGATCCATGACCCATAACAGCTTTACCCAGTTTCCGCCGGATATTCAGGCCGCAGGTGGTCTGGTACCCATGGTTGTAGAGCAGTCTGCGCGGGGCGAGCGCTCCTATGACATTTATTCGCGCCTGCTCAAGGAGCGGGTGATCTTTCTGGTGGGTCAGGTAGAAGACTACATGGCCAACCTGGTGGTGGCGCAGTTGCTGTTTCTCGAGTCGGAGAACCCCGACAAGGACATCCACCTTTACATCAATTCGCCGGGTGGCTCGGTCACCGCAGGCATGGCGATCTATGACACCATGCAGTTCATCAAGCCCGATGTCAGCACGCTGTGTATCGGTCAGGCCTGCAGCATGGGCGCGTTCCTGTTGACAGGCGGCACCGCAGGCAAACGTTTCAGCTTGCCGCATTCGCGCCTGATGATTCACCAGCCGCTGGGCGGCTTCCAGGGACAGGCTTCAGACATCGAAATTCATGCGCGTGAAATCCTGTTCATTCGCGAACGCTTGAATCAGATTATGGCCCACCACACCGGACAGCCGCTCGACGTTATCGCTCGCGATACCGATCGTGACCGCTTCCTGAGCGCAAACGAGGGTGTCGAGTACGGTCTGATCGACCGCGTTCTGGACAACCGCGCGTTGCTCGGCTGAGATCTACCGTCCATCGCTTGACGAGGGGGCTCGTATGGCGCGTGCCCCCGTTTTTCCCGCTTTTCAGCGTCGGGAAGCGGGCCGCATTGACCAGGTCGAGCTTGCAAACTGGCGCGTATGCCTTCATCTTTGTTTTCAAGAGCGACTGTAAGTAGGGGTTTTCAATGACCGATATGACTGGGAAGGGTGACGATAGCGGCAAGCTGTTGTACTGCTCCTTCTGCGGCAAGAGCCAGCATGAAGTGCGCAAGCTGATTGCCGGCCCCTCCGTGTTTATCTGTGATGAGTGCGTTGATCTGTGCAACGACATCATTCGGGAAGAAGTACAGGATAGCCAGGCGGAAACCAGCGGTCACAAGCTGCCTTCGCCAAAGGAAATCAGCGCAATTCTGGATCAGTATGTCATCGGGCAGCTGCGCGCCAAGAAAATTCTGTCTGTGGCGGTATACAACCACTACAAGCGTCTCAATCAGCGCGAAGGGAAGGACGACGTCGAACTGGGCAAGAGCAACATCCTGGTTATCGGTCCGACCGGTTCGGGCAAGACCTTGCTCGCCGAGACCCTTGCGCGTCTGCTCAATGTGCCGTTCACCATCGCAGATGCCACGACCTTGACCGAGGCAGGCTATGTCGGTGAAGACGTGGAAAATATCATTCAGAAGCTGTTGCAGAAATGTGACTACGACGTAGAAAAGGCCCAGATGGGCATCGTCTACATTGACGAAATCGACAAGATCTCGCGCAAATCGGACAACCCGTCCATCACGCGCGACGTTTCCGGCGAAGGTGTGCAGCAGGCGCTGCTGAAGCTGATCGAGGGCACGGTAGCCTCAGTCCCGCCTCAGGGCGGTCGTAAGCATCCGCAGCAGGAATTTCTGCAGGTGGATACCCGTAACATCCTGTTTATCTGCGGCGGCGCCTTTGCGGGCCTGGAAAAGGTTATTCGCGACCGCTCGGAGAAGAGCGGAATCGGTTTCAATGCGGCGGTTCGAAGCAAGGACGAAGGCAAGAAGGTTGGCGAGGCATTGAAGGATGTCGAGCCCGAAGATCTGGTTCGATTCGGTCTGATTCCGGAATTCGTTGGTCGCCTGCCGGTTATTGCCACGCTCGACGAGCTGGATGAAGCTGCGCTGATGCAGATTCTAACGGAGCCGAAGAACTCGCTCACCAAGCAGTACGCCAAGCTGTTTGAAATGGAAGATGTGGAATTGGAGTTCCGTACCGACGCGCTCAAGGCTGTTGCACACAAAGCTCTGGAACGCAAAACGGGGGCCCGCGGCCTGCGATCCATTCTGGAAAATGTATTGCTCGATACCATGTATGAGATCCCGTCAGCGGAACATGTCAGCAAGGTAGTCATCGATGAAAATGTCATCAACGGCGATTCCCAGCCGCTAATGATCTATGAATCGATGGAACAACCACCCAAGGCATTACCGGAAGACTGATCTCCTCGTTCTTCTGTCCGACAGTGCCGCTCCCGGCGGCGCTGTCTCCCTTTCATTGTTTCAAGTTTCCGTTCTTTTCTCTCCGGTAGTGTTGCAGCATGTGAGGCAGCTTGTTTTTTCTCCTCCGTGCCCCCATCTTGGTTTCAAGGACATTTCAATTACGGGTTGATGCGTGCATGCGACCCCTCTGCGAGCGAGCTTCTGCCATGACGACTCACAGCGATTTTCCGCTACTCCCTTTGCGCGATGTGGTGGTGTATCCCCACATGGTCATTCCGCTATTCGTTGGCCGCGAGCGGTCGATCGAGGCGCTCGAAGCCGCAATGTCAGGTGACAAACAGGTTCTGCTGGTTGCCCAGCGCAATCCCGGAGATGATGACCCGGGCCACGATGAGCTGTACCGGCTCGGGACCGTCGCGACTATCCTCCAGTTGCTGAAGCTGCCTGATGGCACCGTCAAGGTGCTTGTAGAAGGCGAGCAGCGAGCCCGCATCGCCGAGATGCGTGAAGTGGATGGCTACCAGCTGGCTTCGGTAGAGTTGCTGACCGAATCGGCGCTGGATGAACGCGAAGGTGAGGTGCTGGTTCGTAGCCTGATGAGCCAGTTCGAACAGTTCGTGCAGCTGGGCAAGAAGGTACCGGCAGAGGTCGTTTCTTCACTCTCCAGCATCGAAGAACCAAGCCGGCTGGTCGATACCATGGCGGCGCATCTGACGCTGAAGCTGGAACAGAAACAGGAAATCCTCGAGATCCTGCCGTTACGCGAGCGCGTCGAGCACGTGCTAGGGGTGCTCGACGGCGAGATCGATCTGCTCCAGGTTGAAAAGCGGATCCGCGGTCGCGTTAAGAAGCAGATGGAAAGGAGTCAGCGCGAGTACTATCTGAACGAGCAAATGAAAGCCATTCAGAAGGAAATGGGTGGTCTCGACGAGAGCGGCGGCGAGCTTGAAGATCTGAGAAAGAAGATCGACGACGCCAGCATGCCCGAAGAGGCGCATGGCAAAGCCATGACCGAGCTGAACAAGCTCAAGATGATGTCACCGATGTCCGCTGAAGCCACTGTGGTCCGCTCATATATCGACTGGCTGAGCAACGTGCCGTGGAAGAAGGCCAGCAAGGTACGTAATGATCTCAAGCACGCCGAGGAGGTGCTCGAATCCGACCACTACGGGCTGGAAGAGGTCAAGGAGCGCATTCTTGAGTATCTGGCGGTGCAGAAGCGAGTACGCAAGCTCAAAGGGCCTGTGCTTTGCCTGGTGGGCCCGCCAGGCGTCGGCAAGACGTCGCTCGGTGAGTCACTCGCTCGCGCCACCAATCGTAAATTCGTGCGGATGGCGCTTGGTGGAGTCCGCGACGAGGCGGAAATCCGTGGCCATCGACGCACCTATATCGGTTCGCTGCCTGGAAAGGTTATCCAGAAGATGACCAAGGCCGGCGTGCGCAATCCGCTGTTTCTGCTGGATGAAATCGACAAGATGGGTCAGGACATGCGCGGTGATCCCTCCTCGGCCCTGCTCGAGGTGCTTGATCCTGAGCAGAACCATGCTTTCAATGATCATTATCTGGAAGTGGATTACGACCTGTCGGATGTGATGTTCATCTGTACCTCCAACTCGATGAACATCCCGGCACCGTTGTTGGACCGTATGGAGGTGATCCGCATACCGGGCTATACCGAGGACGAAAAGGTCAACATTGCTCAACGCTATCTCATCCCCAAGCAAGTCAAGAACAATGGCCTGAAGAAGGATGAACTGGTATTTGACGCCGACTCGATTCGCTCGATCATCCGCTACTACACCCGTGAGGCAGGGGTACGCGGATTGGAGCGGCAGATTGCCAAGCTTTGCCGGAAGGTGGTAAGAGAACAGGTAGGCAAAGCCAAGGGCGAGAGTGAACCAGTGGTGCTTAGCGACACCTTGATCGATGAGTATCTGGGGGTTCGCAAGTTCAAGTACGGTCTCGCCGAGGAATCCGATCAGGTGGGACAGGTGACGGGTCTGGCATGGACGCAGGTTGGCGGCGAGTTGCTGCATCTCGAGGCCGTAGCCGTACCGGGCAAGGGTCGTCAGATCAAGACCGGTTCTCTGGGCGACGTGATGCAGGAATCCATCAGTGCGGCTCTCACCGTAGTGCGCAGTCGCGCCGCGAGTCTTGGCATTGCTGCCGACTTCCACGAAAAGCACGATCTGCACATCCACGTGCCCGAAGGGGCGACGCCGAAGGATGGGCCCAGTGCAGGGGTTGGCATGTGTACCGCGCTGGTTTCCGCATTAACCAGCATCCCGGTACGCGCGGAAGTCGCGATGACAGGGGAAATCACACTCCGTGGCCAGGTCCTGCCGATCGGCGGATTGAAGGAAAAACTGCTGGCTGCACATCGAGGTGGCATCAAAACTGTCGTCATCCCGCATGATAATGTTCGCGACCTCAAGGAGATTCCAGAGAACATCAAGAAGGACCTGGACATCATGCCGGTCAAATGGATTGACGAAGTTTTGCAGATTGCGCTGCAATACGCTCCGGAGCCTTTGCAGGAAAGGGTTGAAGAGATGGGCGCAAAGGATGACAATCGCGATGCTGACTCCAAGGAGCGCATCAGTACACACTAAGTGTGAAAGCGGTCAAATCCGCGGGTGAGAGGGCTCGCTGATTTGGCTGCGAGACCTTAAGCATTCCTTGACACGGTTTTTGGGCACTTGCTATAAAGCGTGCTTCGACCCAAGCAGGTATGCTGACTGGCTACAGCTTCGCTAAAGACCACAAGCTTACATAACGACTAACAAACTCATTTATTGGATAAAGGGGACTTAGAGTGAACAAGTCTGAATTGATCGATGCCATCGCTGCATCCGCGGATATTCCGAAAGCTGCTGCCGGTCGTGCTCTTGACGCCGTCATCGACTCTATTACTGGTGCTCTGAAGGATGGCGATTCGGTCGTTCTGGTTGGCTTCGGTACTTTCGCCGTCAAGGAACGCGCTGCTCGCACCGGTCGCAACCCGCAAACTGGCAACCCGATCGAAATCAGCGCTGCCAAGATCCCCGGCTTCAAGGCAGGCAAGGCACTGAAGGATGCTGTTAACTGATCGCGTCCCGTGACTGACAGAGCATGTGACGCAGCACTGCGTCACACGCAAACGGAACCAATGCCGGCACGGGGCCGCACCGCGGTCCGGACCGAACTCTGAGAGTTCACGGCTCCGTCAGTTCCAAGAAGGCGCATCAACAACGATGCGCCTTTTTTGTTTCCGGATAGTTTTTCCGGTTTATTACAAGACAGCAGGACCGCTGCCACAGGGCTGGGCGGACAATTTTTGGGGGCATGATGCTGCAAACAATGCGGGACAATGCGCAGAGCTGGGTCGCCAAGGTGATCGTCGGCGTCATTGTGCTGATTTTCGCCTTGACTGGCTGGGAGTCGATCAGCCGCTTCACCAGCGACGAAGACAAGGCTGCCGAGGTTAACGACATCACCATCACCCGATCGGAGCTGGAGCAATCGGTTGCGCTACAGCGTCGGCAGTTGGTGCAGCAGATGCGGCAGATGGGTAACGAAGTCGACCCTAGCATGATCGATGATCAGCTCCTGCGTGCCTCAGTGCTGGACAGCCTGATCGAGCGAGCGGTGTTGCTTGACGCAGCCCGGGAAGCCGATTTGCGTATCACCGATGCGATGATCGACATGTTGATCCTGTCTACCCCGGATTTCCAGGCTAATGGCGAGTTCGACTCCAACCGGTTCGATGCGGCGATTCGCAACATGGGCCTTGGCTCGAGGATGGCATTCCGTGACCTGGTCCGGCAGGAACTGTTGCTCGCGCAGCTGCGTAACGCTTATCAGGCGACTTCTTTCGCGACCCCCGCAGAGCGTGAGAGGCTTGCCCGGCTGGAAAACCAGACGCGGGATTTTGCTGTTCTTGAAGTACCGCTCCAGCACGACGACGTCGAGATCAGTGACGCTGAAGTCCAAGCGTATTACGACGAGAACACCCAGCGTTTCATGACCTCCGAACAGGTCGTGCTCGAAACGCTGACATTGTCGAGAAGCGATTTCTTCGATGAGGTTTCGGTTGACGAACAGGCGCTAGAGCAGCTGTACCAGCGCGAGGTAGGCAACCTGAGCGAGCAACGGCGTGCCGCACATATCCTGTTCGAAATAACCGATGATACAACCGAGGAGCAGGCGTTGGAGCAGGCTCGTCAGGTGCGTGAACAGCTCGAGCAGGGCGCAGAGTTTGCAGCTATGGCTGCTCAGGAATCCGACGACCCGGGCAGCGCCAATCAGGGCGGCGATCTGGGCTTCACCGTGCGCGGAGATTTCGACGAAGCTTTCGACGAGACGCTTTTCGCGCTCGAGGTTGGCCAGATCTCCGAGCCCGTGCTGACGCCCTATGGCTACCATCTGATCAAGCTCACGGAAACCAAGGCGCCGGAAGTACCTTCGCTGGAAGAGATGCGTCCGCGGCTGGTCGAGGAATTGAAGACCGAGCAGGTAGAGCGTCGCTTTGTGGAAGCTACTCAGGAGCTCGCCAATCTCGCCTACGAATCCCAGGATCTGGAGCAGCCGGCGCAGGAGCTCGGCCTGGAAATCGAGACAGTCGGTCCGGTCGAACGCTCGGGCGGTGAAGGTATCACAGCCAATCCCAAGGTGATGATGGCGGCCTTCGACGAGGAAGTGCTGGTTGATGGGCGCAACAGCCAACCTCTCGAGCTGGATGCTGACACAGTCGTGGTCGTACGGGTGAAG
>CAYZFU010000017.1:13614-16076 GCA_964477725.1 uncultured Halopseudomonas sp. | reverse complement strand
AGGAGCATTTGCAGCCCAGGCAGCGTCCGCTGGAGGCGGTGCGTGCCGAAGTTGAGGAGTTGCTGCGCTATCGCAAGGCTAACGAGGAGACCGAAGAGCTGGCCGAAAGCCTGGTGGAACAGCTGCGCCAGGACGAGCGGAACCCGCAGGAAGTAGCCGCGCAGTTGAATAGCTCCTGGGCTAATCACGAAGCGGTAGGAAGGTCTTCCAATTCACTGCCAGCCAGCCTCGTACGTAGCGTCTTCGCTATGCCGCGTCCGGACCAGAGCGAGGCCGTGTACGGTCAGTTCCGCCAGACTGATGGTTCACGCTGGGTAGTCCGGCTGACTGGCGTGGCCACGCCAGTGGATATCGCCGAACAAGCCGAAGCCGAAGCGTACCAGCAGTTCATCAGCGGCCAGGGTGGGGATCAGGACTTCTCGGCGGTGCAGCAGCACCTGCGTGAGCAGGCCGAGATCGAGCGGTACTGAGCAAAGCGCGCCGGGAATGCCCGGCGCTTTTTGTTAGATATAAAAAAAGCCGCTTGTGCGGCTTTTTTCATGTCCAGCTTTATTCTTCAAGATTGCCCATGGCAGTAATGTTGAAGCCGCCGTCGACGTACATGATCTCGCCAGATACCCCCGAAGCAAGATCGGAGCACAGAAACGCGCCGACATTACCGACTTCGTCGATGGTGACGTTGCGGCGCAGGGGCGTCTGGCGCTCGTTATGGGATAGCATCTTGCGGAAGCTCTTGATGCCGGAGGCGGCGAGGGTACGGATGGGGCCAGCCGAGATCGCGTTCACGCGGGTGCCTTCCGGACCCAGGCTGGTAGCCAGGTAGCGAACGCCTGCTTCAAGGCTCGCCTTGGCCATACCCATCACGTTGTAGTTCGGCATGGTACGCTCGGCGCCAAGATAGGATAGGGTGAGCAAGCTACCGTTGCGTCCTTTCATCATCTCGCGCCCGGCTTTGGCCAGAGCAACGAAGCTGTAAGCGCTGATGTCATGGGCGATGCGGAACCCTTCGCGGGTAGTTACATCGGTGAAGTCGCCATCCAATTGGTCGCCGGGGGCGAAACCGACAGAGTGCACGATGCAGTCGAGACCATCCCACTTCTGCCCGAGCTCGGCGAAGACCTGTTCAATCTCGGCGTCATTGGCCACGTCGCAAGGGAAGCACAATTCCGGACCCGAACCCCATTCGGCGGCGAACCCTTCTACGCGCGCCTTGAGCTTCTCGTTCTGGTAGGTAAAGGCGAGTTCGGCGCCTTCGCGGTGCATGGCAGCGGCGATGCCGGAGGCGATTGACAGTTTGCTGGCTACACCTACGATGAGGACGCGTTTACCGGTAAGAAATCCCATGCTTGGTTCCTGTTTTTCTGCTGGGCCCGTGCTTCAGGCCGTGTTGTGTTCGGCCGGGTGAGCGAAAGCCGCTTCGAGTAACTGGCGAGTATAGCCATGTTGTGGCGAAGCGAATATCTCCCGTGCCGGCCCCTGTTCAACGATCTCGCCATGACGAATCACCATCAATTGATGGCTAAGCGCCCGGACGACGGCGAGGTCGTGGCTGATAAACAAATAGCTCAGATTGTGCCTGCGCTGCAGATCGCGTAGCAATTCGACCACCTGTCCCTGCACGGTACGGTCGAGTGCAGAGGTCGGCTCGTCCAGCAGAATCAGCGAGGGTTTCAATACCAGCGCGCGAGCAATGGCCACCCGTTGCCGCTGGCCGCCGGAAAACTCGTGCGGATAGCGGTGCCGGCTGTCCGGATCCAGGCCCACTTCCTCCAAAGCCTGAATGACCATCTGCTCCCGCTCGTGCGACGTGCCAATGCGGTGGATCTGCAGCCCCTCGCTGATGATCTGACC
The DNA here is from genome assembly GCA_964477725.1 of uncultured Halopseudomonas sp. Classification (GTDB taxonomy): domain Bacteria; phylum Pseudomonadota; class Gammaproteobacteria; order Pseudomonadales; family Pseudomonadaceae; genus Halopseudomonas. The sequence goes on along the minus strand of CAYZFU010000017.1, from coordinate 14,225 downwards.
AATCGACATGCGCGGACTCAGACTACCGAACGGATCCTGAAACACGACCTGGAATTGCCTGCGCATAGGTCGCACTGCATGTTGGCCAAGCCCGTCCAGACGCTGCCCGTTGCATTCGATCAATCCCTCACTCTCGATCAGGCGAAGTAGCGCCATCCCCAGCGTCGTCTTGCCCGAACCGCTTTCTCCGACAATGCCCAGCGTCTGGCCACGTTGCAGCGAGAAACTCGCATCGGTCACGGCTTTGACGTGATCCACGACCCGCTTGAACACTCCCTGGCGTATCGGAAACCATACGCGCAAATTCTCCGCCCGTAGAATCGTCGGTGCTTGTGGGTCCGCTTCAACCGGGTCGCCCGACGGGTCAGCAGCCAGTAACGCCCGCGTATACCCATGCTGAGGGCTGGCGAAGAGCGTCGCACAATCATTCTCTTCGACGACGCGACCTTGATACATGACACATACGCGGTGCGCAATCCTTCGGACCAGGTTCAGATCATGGCTGATCAACAGCAGGGCCATGCCGAGCTTCTGTTGCAGCGATTTGAGCAACTCGAGGATCTTGAGCTGTACGGTAACATCCAGCGCCGTGGTCGGCTCGTCGGCGATCA
>CAYZFU010000017.1:11740-13587 GCA_964477725.1 uncultured Halopseudomonas sp. | reverse complement strand
CCGTTGGCGCTGCCCGCCTGAGAGTTCATGGGGGTACGCCTTGAGTCGGCTCGCCGGGTCAGGGATGCCGACCAGGTCGAGCAATTCGAGCGTCCGCTCCCGAGCCGCGATCTTGTCTAGTCCCTTATGCAGGAACAGCACCTCGTTGATCTGTCGCTCGATCGTATGCAGCGGATTCAGCGACGACATCGGCTCCTGGAAAATCATTGAGATTCGGTTGCCGCGTACCTGACGCAGCCGTTTTTGATTCGCCGTCAGCAGGTTCTCGCCGCGGTAAAAGATTTCGCCGGTCGGATGACGCGAAGAAGAGGCGGGGAGCAGCTGCAATATGGAGTGTGCAGTAACGGACTTGCCCGAACCGCTTTCACCTACAAGCGCAAGCGTCTGCCCCGGCCGGATCTGGAAGCTGACCCCCTTCACCGCCAAGGTTTCTTCACGCTCGGAGGCAAATGCAACGCTGAGATTGTCGATCCGTATCAATGGCTGGTCTGTCATGTCATTTCCTCGGGTCGAAGGCGTCACGTAGTGCTTCGCCAATGAACACCAGCAGGGTGAGCATCAACGAAAGTACAACGAACGCGGTGAGGCCCAGCCATGGCGCTTGCAGATTCGACTTGCCCTGCGAGATCAGCTCACCAAGCGAAGGCGATCCGGCGGGCAAGCCAAAGCCGAGAAAATCCAGTGAAGTGAGCGTAATGACACCTCCCGTAAGAATGAACGGGAAAAACGTCAGAGTCGCGACCATCGCGTTGGGCAGGATGTGCCGGAACATGATCACCTGATTACTGGCCCCGAGCGCGCGCGCGGCCCGCACGTACTCGAGATTGCGGCCGCGGAGGAATTCGGCGCGCACCACATCCAGGAAAACAGCAACATGATCCCCAGCAGCCACCAGAAGTTGGGCTGAACGAAACTGGCAAGGATGATCAACAGATAAAGCACCGGCAGGCCGGACCACACTTCGATAAAGCGTTGTCCGATCAGATCGACTCGTCCACCGTAGAACCCCTGGACAGCTCCGGCTACCACGCCGATTATCGAGCTGACGATAGTTAGCGTCAGAGCGAAGAGTACCGATATGCGGAAACCGTATATGACGCGCGACAGCACGTCTCGCGCCTGGTCGTCGGTTCCCAGCCAGTTGTCGGGGGAGGGCGGCGCAGGAGCCGGACCGTCCAGTTCATAATTGATCGTTGAATAGCTATAGGGAATTGGCGGCCAGAGCATCCAGCCTTCGCCTTGCTCCTCGATGAGTTGTCTCACATAGGGGCTGCGATAATCCGCCTCGATGGGAAACTCTCCGCCGAACTCTGTTTCCGCATACCGGGCGAAGACCGGAAAATACAACTCGTCCTGATAGCTCAGCATCAGGGGTTTGTCGTTGGCGATCAGTTCGGCGCCAAGGCTCAGTACGAATAGCACCATGAATATATGCAGTGACCACCAACCGCGGCGGTTGGCCTTGAAGCGGTCCATCCGCCGCTGGTTCATCGGTGAAAGCCGGAAACCCATGCTCAACCCTCCCGACTTTCGAAGTCGATGCGCGGGTCGACCAGCGTATAGGCGATGTCGCCAATCAACTTAACGATCAGGCCGAGCAGGGTAAAAATGAACAGCGTGCCGAACATGACCGGGTAGTCGCGGTTTATGGCGGCTTCGAAACCGAGCAGCCCGAGGCCATCCAGGGAGAAGATCACTTCGATCAGCAACGCCCCGGTAAAGAACACGCTGATCAGCGCCGAGGGAAAGCCGGCGATAATCAGCAGCATGGCGTTGCGGAAGACGTGACCGTACAGGACGCGGCGTTCGGTCAGGCCCTTCGCTCGTGCGGTAGTCACGTATTGCTT
>CAYZFU010000017.1:0-11730 GCA_964477725.1 uncultured Halopseudomonas sp. | reverse complement strand
GTTCTTGGTGAGCATCGTCAATGTAGCGAAGCTGCCGATGACCATGGCCGTGATTGGCAGGACCAGATGCCACAGGTAGTCCTTGATCTTGCCCCAGGTATCGAGCTGCTCCCAGTTGTTGGACGTGAGGCCACGAAGCGGAAACCAGTCCCAATAGCTGCCACCGGCGAACAATACAATCAGAAGTATGGCCAGGAGGAATCCAGGAATGGCGTAGCCGACAATGATCAGCGAGCTGCTCCATACATCGAACGCCGAGCCATGCTTGATGGCCTTGCGAATTCCCAGCGGTATGGAGATCAGATAGGTCAGCAGGGTTGTCCAGAGGCCCAGCGAGATCGAGACAGGCATTTTCTCGAGAATCAGGTCGGTGACACTGGCGTCACGAAAGAAGCTATCGCCGAAATCGAAAGTCAGGTAACCCTTGATCATCAACCAGAAGCGCTCATGCGGCGGCTTGTCGAAGCCGTACATGCGCTCGATCTCGGCGATGATGGACGGGTCCAGACCTTGGGCGCCGCGATAGCTTCCGCTGGCCGCGACTTCGCCCTGGGCGCTGCCGGATATGCGGCTGGTGGCGCCTTCCATACCTTCCAGATTGGCGATCATCTGCTCGACCGGACCACCGGGTGCGGCCTGAATGATCAGAAAGTTGATCAGCAGGATGCCGAACAACGTGGGGATGATGAGCAATAGACGACGAACGATATAAGCCAGCATTAATTCGTGGCTCCGCTGGTCTGCTGTTGCTCGCTTTGCGTGCTCACAGGCGCAGGCTCGCCAATCAGCGTTTCGGGAGCCAATGCGTCAGGCTTGCTCTGATCGACCCACCAGGTGCGCAGCCCGAGGCTGTACTTCGGCGCGGTGGCCGGGTGGACGAACTTGTCCCAATAGGCCACGCGGTACACGGGAGTGTAGAAATTCGGGACGAGAATATGCTTGGCGCGCAGGACGCGATCCAGAGCACGGGTGTGGTTGATCAACTCATCTCGCGAGTCGGCTTGTATCAGCCCTTCTACCAGAGCGTCTATCGCCGGGTCGCGTAGCCCCATGAGGTTGCGACTGCCGGGGTTGTCGGCGCTGGATGAATGCCAGTACTCGCGTTGTTCGTTGCCGGGCGAGTTGGACTGCCCAAAGCCACTGACCACCATGTCGAAGTCGCGGCTGCGCAGCCGATTGATGTACTGCGAAACGTCGACCCGTCGGATATTCATCTCGATGCCGAGCGATGCGAGATTGCGTTTGAATGGCAGCAGAACGCGTTCGAAATCCGCCTGCACCAATAGGAACTCGAACTTCAGCGGTTCACTGGCTTCGTTCACCAGTCGATCGTCCTGGATACTCCACCCCGCTTCCTGTAGCAGGGCATAGGCCTGACGCATCTGTTCGCGGATGACACCGCTGCCGTCGGTTTGCGGTGGGCGATGGGCCGGTCCGAATACCGATTCGGGCAGTTTTTCTCTAAGCGGCTCCAGCAGCGCCAGTTCGGCCTCGCTCGGCATACCTTCGGCGGCTAGCTCGGAGTTGCCGAAAAAGCTTTCGCTGCGAGTGTAAGCCCCGTGAAACAGCCGTGCATTGGCCCATTCGAAATCGAACAGCAAGCTGATGGCCTGGCGCACCCGTGGATCTTCGAACTGCGGTTTGCGCAGGTTAAAGACGAAACCTTGCATGCCCTGCGTGTTTTGGTTGGGGATCTCTTCCTTGATGATCCGGCCGTCGCGCAGCGCGGGGCTGTCGTAGCCTGTAGCCCAATTCCGGGCACTCACTTCCTGGTTGAAATCAAACTGTCCAGCCTTGAAGGCTTCCAGCGCGACGCCGGTGTCCCGGTAATAATCGACAACGATGCGATCGAAGTTGTGAAAGCCCTTCTGAACCGGCAAATCCTCTGCCCACCAATCCTTCACCCGTTCGAAGGCGACTGAGCGGCCAGGACGAACGTCGGTAATGCGGTAAGGGCCGCTGCCCAGCGGAGCCTGCAAGCCACCTCTATCGAAGTCGTTCTCCGCCCAGTAATGCTCCGGCAGAACCGGCAGCTGTCCCAGCACCAACGGCAGTTCGCGGTTCTGCCCGTGCTTGAAGCGAAAGGTCACGGTGTGCTCGTCTTCCGCGGTGACGCTTTCGACATCCGCATAATAGGCCCGATAGAAGGGCGTGCCTTTCTCGACGAGGATATTGAAGGTAAACACGACGTCAGCGGCGGTGACCGGCTCGCCATCATGAAAACGCGCTTCGGGACGCAGATGAAAACGTACCCAGGTGCCGTCCTCGGCACGTTCGATGCGCGCGGCGATGAGCCCGTACTCGGTGAAGGGTTCGTCGAGAGAATGGAACGTCAGGGTATCGTAAATCAGGTCAAGCTGCTCGGCCGCGGTGCCTTTGCTGATGAAACCATTGAACGAGTCGAAGCCGCCAAAGCCTGAGAGGCGCAGCGTTCCGCCTTTGGGCGCCTCGGGGTTTGCGTACTCGAAATGCTCGAAGTCGGCCGGATATTTCGGCGGCTCCCCGTAAAGAGTCAAGGCGTGGGCGCCTGGGGCGGCCTGGGCCAGCGAGGCGAGCAGGGCGAGGCATCCGCCGAGAAACTTGATGGCATGCATGTGAGGGCTCGTATGTCCGATCATCTTGTTCTGTCTATCCACCAGCTGCGTATGGACAGCGAGTAGGGGGGCGTCGCGGCTGATTCCAGCCAGTTGCGATGCGCGATGCGGTGATAGTCGATATACCAGTTCGGAATCGTATAGTGCCCCCAAAGAAGCACTCTGTCTAACGCGCGCGTGGCCGCGATCTGTTGTTCACGCGTTGACGCTGCGAGCAGGTGCTCGATCATGCGGTCGACTACCGGATCGTCGATCCCGGCGTAGTTCCGACTGCCGCGTACATCCCGTTGACTGGAGTGAAAGTAGGCGTGTTGCTCCATACCCGGGGACAGGCCCTGAGGCAGGGTGGCAAAAATCATGTCGTAATCGAACTGGTCGAGGCGAGCGCGATACTGTGCGCGATCGACGGTGCGAATCTGCATGTCTATGCCCAGCCTGGCGAGGTTGGCACGATAAGGTTGCACAATGCGTTCCAGGCTGGGATTGACCAGGAGCACCTCGAATCTCAACTGCCGCCCACGGTCGTCACGCATTTCGCCGTTTTTCAGCGTATAGCCAGCCTCGGCGAAGCGTTCCACGGCTGCACGCTGCGTTTTACGCGGAATGCCCCGGCCGTCGGTCTGCGGCAAGCTGAAAGGTTGGCGGAACAAACCGTCTGGCAACTGCTCCCGATAGGGCTGCAAATAAAGAAACTCCTGGCCCGCCGGCAGATCGGTGGCAGCGAAGGGACTGTTTGGAAAGTAGCTGAGAGACCGTTCATAGGCATCGTAAAACAGCACCCGATTGGACCATTCGAAGTCGAAAAGCATGCCGAGTGCTTCGCGCGCCGCCCGCTGGTCAAAGGGCGCACGGCGGGTATTGAAGAACAGCGCCTGGGTAGCGCTGGGGATACTGTGAGGCACGGCACGCTTGACTACCTCGCCGGTACGCACTGCTGGGAAATCATAGCCGGTGGCCCAGTTGCTCGACTTGTGATCGAAATAGATATCGAATTCGCCCGCCTTGAACGCTTCGAACGCGACGCTGTTGTCGCGGTAGAACTCCACTTCCATCCTGTCGACGTTGTATTTGCCACGGTTGATAGGCAGGTCGTCGCCCCAGTAGTTTTCCACTTTTTCGAAGACCAGTCGCCGTCCCGGCTCGATCTGCGTTATGCGATAGGGACCGCTGTTGAGTCCTGGCTCGTACGTGGTAGCGGAAAACTCCCTGTCGCGCCAATGATGTTCAGGCATCACCGGCAGCTCACCGAGACGCAGGATCAACAACGGGTTGTCGCTACGGCTGAATACGAAACGGATACGGTGCTTGCCCAGTACGTCGACGCGCTTCACATCCTGCAGCATCGACCGGTAGTTCGGGTGGGCCTCGCGCTTGAGCAGGCGATAGGTGAACTCGACGTCAGACGCCGTGATAGGCTGGCCATCGTGAAAACGGGCCTCGGGGCGAAGATTGAACACCACCCAGCTGCGATCATCCGAAAATTCGAGGGTCTCGGCGATCAGGCCATAGGCTGAATACGGCTCGTCTCCGGAGGGGTCATACGCACCGCTCCCTACCATCAGCGGTTCATTGAGCTCGCTGATGCCGTAATGAAGGAAATTCCCGGTATTGGCTGGGCTGGTGCCCTTCAACGTGTACGGATTGACCGTGTCGAAGGTTCCGGACCCCATGACTCGCAAGGTACCCCCCTTGGGGGCGTCCGGATTGACGTAGTCGAGATGCTTGAAGTCCGCTGTGTAACGGGGTTGTCCGTACAACGCGTAGCCGTGTTGCTTGTATATCGCTGCCTGAACCGAGACCCAGGGCAGCATAAGCAATATCAAGATAAACAGGGGGTTGCGCTTCAACGTCATTGGTAGCCATCTGCTCTGATCAACGCTCACGCTACCATCCCGACGCTCCTGACGAAAGCGCGTCGTTCTCTATCGCAGATGCAACGTGAGCTGTTGCCCGGGTCGCAACACGGGACCGAGCGCGTTCCACTTGCGGATGCTGTCGATTCCGACCTTGAACTGCCGAGCGATGCTATATAGCGAATCGCCCGCGCGCACGACGTAAGTATGTTCGCGGGGCCCGGTTGCCACTGCCAGGGTTGCACCCGGTAAAGACAGCGTCTGGCCGACCGTTAACGCCGAGCTCTTTAGTTTGTTGTGTTGCTGAATGTTGCTCACGCTGATGCCGTGCTTTCGTGCGATGAGCCACAGATTGTCGCCGGGCTTTACCTTGTACGTAGCTGGCGTTGTCGCACTGGCGCTGGCCAGCGCTGTCGGAGGAGCCATGCTGTCGCTGAACTGCGGAAGCATGAGCGTTTGGCCGGCGTGAATGACATTGCCGGCCAGATTGTTCACATCGCGTATGGCGGTGACGTTGATCTGGTGCCGGCGCGCGATCTGCGAAAGGGTATCGCCGCGGCGGACCTGGTACGGCTGGAACGCCAGCCGCTCGGACTCGGGCAGGTCATCCAGGGCGGCCGCGAACTGCTCGGCATTGGCGACCGGCACCAGCAGCTGATACGACCCCTTGGGTGCGGTTACGCGATGGTTGAAGGCCGGATTCAGACTCAACAGTTCTTCGGTCGAAATGGAAGCCAGTTCCGCTGCCTTATGCAGATCGATCTGCTGGTCCACGGTGATTTCCGCAAAATACGGTTCATCGTCCAGCGCCGGCAGGACGGTGCCGTACACCGCCGGGCTTTCTATGATCTGCGCCAGCGCGAGCAGTTTCGGAACGTAGTTCATCGTTTCGCGCGGCAGTTGCAAGTTCCAGTAATCGGTAGGCAATCCCAGCTCGCGATTGCGCTTTACCGCTCGGCCAACGCATCCTTCCCCGCAATTGTAGGCCGCCAGGGCTAGCAGCCAATCGCCATCGAACTCCTGGTTCAGCCGGGTCAGGTAGTCCAGCGCGGCGCGGGTCGAGGCGGTGATGTCGCGGCGGCCGTCGTACCACCAGTCCTGACGTAGCGAGTAGAGCTGTCCGGTCGAAGGAATGAACTGCCAGAGTCCGGCTGCCTTGGCGCTGGAATAGGCCATAGGATTGTACGAGCTTTCCACAAACGGCAGCAGGGCGAGCTCGGAGGGCATTTCGCGTGCCTCGACCTGCTCGGTAACGTAATGCAGATAGCGGCGGGCCCGCTGCGTGCTCAGTTCGAAATAACGCGGCTGGCTGGCGAAAGCCAGGCGCTGCTGGTCGATACGGGGGTTGTCGATGGCGGCCGGGTCGAGCAGAAAGCCGGCCCGTAAACGTGACCACAAGGTGTGCGGTTGATTGGCATCAGCGCTACCATCGCCGCGGCCGTAGCGCTTGGCCGGGCTGTTCACGGAGTCGAACACGCCGCCATCCACATATGCCGGTTGTCTGTCGGAGGCGTATTCGGATGTGGTCTGACAACCCGCCGCGACGAGCAGCCCCAGGGTCAGAAGTCCGTTTCTGCAAGCGTTGCGAGCCTTGCCGATTGCGAGATAAGACATAAGCGAGCCCGTTCGATTTCTGGCGATTCTAGGAAGTCGCCCCCGAAGGGTCAAGGAAAGGGTTCTCGCTTTTGAACAAAGAGCGATTGTGCTGGACGCGGGACGTCACGCTCCTTGCACCAGCGAATCGGGCCCGGCGAAGCCGTCAGAACCGATCCTTCCAGGCCCGGATGGCTGCAAATGTCGCTTCGCCCGGAGCAACCGTTTCGCCTGCCTGACTGGCGGCAGCAGCGACCACTGCTGGCTCTTCGCAACGCAGAAACGGGTTGGTCAGCTTTTCCAGTCCGATGCTCGAAGGCAGGGTGATCCGACCGGCGGAGCGCAGACCATCAACGACCTCCAGGCGCACCCGGATGTCGTCATTGTCCGGTTCGACAGCGCGAGCAAAACGCAGGTTGGCCTGGGTGTATTCGTGAGCACAGAAAACTCGGGTGGGATCGGGCAGTTCTGCAAGACGAGCCAGGGAGGTGTGCATTTGCGCCGCGGTCCCCTCGAACAGTCTGCCGCAGCCGCCGGCAAACAGCGTGTCGCCGCACAGCAGCCAGGGATCTTCATCCTCGCCACCGAAGAAAGCAATGTGGCCGCGCGTATGTCCGGGTACATCGAGTACCCGTGCGGTCTGTCCAAGCAGGCGAATCTCGTCGCCGTCGTTCAGCGGTCGGTCCAGGCCGGCGATCTCCTCGCCAGCCGGCCCGAACACCTTGCATCCGGTCGCCGCCTTTATCGCCTTGAGTCCGGCGGTGTGGTCGGGATGATGGTGCGTGATGATCATGGTCGTGAGGCTGTACTCGGGATGCCGGCCCAGCCACTTGATCACCGGAACCGGATCGCCCGGGTCGACTACCGCAGCTTGCAAAGACGTTTCGTTCAGCATCAGCCAGATATAGTTGTCATTGAATGCAGGTAATGCGATGAACTGTGGCATGCGGGTCGCCTCTTCTGGAATATAGTGAGTAATCTTATAGGAGCCTTAGTGGATCAGGCCAACCGGAGGTGCCATGGAAATCCCCGAAGTCTCGAGATCGATAAGCCAGGACGACCTGCGAAGGTTGCTCGATGTGGCGCGCGCCTGGCTGGAGTCGCCGCCGGGCCGCATGTTGCTCGAGGCCGAGCGCGAGGTAATGCGCAACCACCTGTCGCGCTGCTTTGGACAACACCTGGTGCAGTACGGTCTGGCACCGGCGCTGCTTGATCAGGAGCGCAGTGTGCTGCGCAATCACTGGCACCTCGACCTCTCGACCGCGTCAGGCGCAATCCCGGCCGAGGAATCCCACTGGCCGTTCGCCCCGCAGTCGCTCGACGTGGTCGTGCTCCATCACGGTCTGGACTTTTGCCTTACGCCCCGCAGTCTGTTACGCGAAGCGAGCCAGGCGGTCAGGGCAGGCGGCCATATGCTCATTTTCGGGTTCAATCCGTGGAGTTTCTGGGGGGCGAGTCACTTCGCCGGGCGGGGCTGGTTCAGCGAGGCTGGTTTCGTCAGTCCGGCGCGCCTGACCGACTGGCTCGAATTGCTCGGCTTCGCGGTGGAGAAACGCGTCGATGGGTGCTATCGTCCGCCGCTCGCCTCGGAAGCCTGGCTCGGACGATTAGATCGCCTGGAAAACTTTGCCGGACGGCACCAGCTACCAGGAGGCGGATTCTACTTTCTCGTCGCGCGCCGCCAGATGCTGGGCACCACGCCCCGTCGCGAGCGCGGCATGGTTTTCCCTGCTTTGACCTTACCGCCGCTGGTAGCCGGAAGTCGCAGGACGCACAAGCGGAACAGGAAATGACCCATACTATCGAGATCTTCACCGACGGTGCCTGCAAGGGTAATCCCGGCCCGGGCGGCTGGGGTGTGTTGCTTAGACTCGGAGAACATCAGAAGACGCTCTACGGCGGTGAATTGCTGACTACCAACAATCGCATGGAGCTGACGGCGGCCATCGAAGGACTGGCTGCGCTGAAGCGCCCGGCAAAAGTCGTGCTGACCACCGACTCCGAATATGTCATGAAAGGCATCCGTGAATGGATGCCCAACTGGAAAAAGCGAGGCTGGAAAACCGCTGCCAAGCAGCCAGTGAAAAATGCCGACCTCTGGCAGAAGCTTGATGTGCTGGCAAACCAGCACGAGATCGAGTGGCGTTGGGTTCGCGGACACAGCGGACATGTCGAGAATGAGCTGGCCGATGAGTTGGCCAATCTGGGGGTAGCCAAGGTGTTGGCAGAGAAGGATATGCAGAATGCGTGAGGTGGTACTGGATACCGAAACCACCGGTATCGAGGTGCGTGAGGGGCACCGAATTATCGAGATCGGCTGCGTCGAGGTGATTGATCGACGCCTGACCGGCCGGCATTTCCATGTTTACATCAATCCGCAACGTGAGGTGGACGAGGGCGCCTTTGCCGTACACGGTATCAGCGACGAGTTCCTCGCCGACAAGCCCCTGTTCGGCGACGTCGCCGATGACTTCATGGAGTTCATTACCGGCGCTCGGCTGGTGATTCACAACGCAGCGTTCGACGTCGGCTTTATCGATGCCGAGCTGACCCTGCTCAACCGTGGCCACGGGCGCGTTGCCGATCACTGTAGCGTGACCGATACCCTGTTGATGGCCAGAGAAAAGCATCCTGGCCAGCGCAACAGTCTGGACGCGCTATGCAAACGCTATGGCGTGGACAACTCGCAGCGTGACCTGCACGGCGCCTTGCTCGATGCCGAGATTCTCGCCGACGTCTACCTGACCATGACTGGCGGCCAGACAGCGCTTTCATTGGCGGGGCAGGGTTCGGATGAGGATGAATCGGGTGTCATCAGCGTTATCCGCCGGCTGCCGGCCGACCGTCCGCGTCTCAAGGTTGTGTCTGCCAGCGACGAAGAGCTAGCGCTGCATGTCGAGCGGCTGGCGGCGATCGAGAAGTCGGCCGGCTTTGCGCTATGGAACGGCAAGCCGGCCGACTGACCCATCAGATCCAGTTGCTTACCGCGAACAGGCCTACTCCGCCGAGCACGAGCGTGTATGGCAATGCCATATCGCCGATCATCGAAAGAACGCGATCGGTGGTGAAAAACATGCTCGGCTGTGTCCCAGTCGGCATTGCCGTACCGCATGAATGATCGGGCTGAACAGGTGCTGTTCGCGAATCACCGCAACGATGGTGAAGAAAGCCGCCAGCAGAGAAGTGAACGGCAACGCTTCCTGCAAAGCCTTGCCGATCTGATGTTCGTCGATGAAGCCAACCCCCGCAACATGCAGACCCAGCCCCAACACCAGCAGCACGGCGGCGAGTCCCGGCCAGGGCGACCTGCTGACGGCGGTGGCCATGAAGTGAAATTCTGTCCCTGGTTTCGAAGAAAGCTCTGAATGGCTCCTCGATCCCTACGGAGCGGGTCCGTGGGCAGTGGTCATTCAGTGGTTCCCTCCTGCCTTCCGGCGCGGCGCGCATCATACGCCAGTGCCCGCTGTCGGGTGTAGCGAGTCATGGCTGGCAAAATGTGACGGTGGGCATGCCAAGGATGGGCGCGGCTTGTTATAGTCCTCGTCAACAAGAAAAGCAGTGTCCGGCAGTGCGCGGCCGGCAGCGATTATCGTTGTCGCTGGCGGACTCGGCCATGCCCCTTCAGGAGTAGCCCGAATGACCGATTACAAGTCGCTGTGCGTTACGCAGCAGGACCGAGTCGCCCATATCCAGATCAACCGTCCCGGCAAGTTCAATGCCATGGATTCGGCGTTTTGGACCGAAATAATCAGCGCATTCCAATGGGTCGATGAGACCGACCCGATTCGGGTAGTGGTGATCTCCGGTGCGGGCGATCACTTCTCGGCGGGCATCGATCTGTCCCTGTTGGCGCAGGCCTCTGGCCGGATGGGTAAGGATATCGGGCGCAATGCCGAGGTGATACGGAGCAATATCCTGCGGCTCCAGGAGTCGTTCAACGCCGTGGATCGTTGTCGCAAGCCGGTCATCGCAGCCATCCATGGATATTGTCTGGGCGGCGCAATCGACCTGATATCAGCCTGTGACATGCGTTATTCCACCGCGGATGCGCGTTTTGGGATCAAGGAAATCGACATGGGGTTGGCCGCGGACGTGGGCACCCTGCAGCGATTGCCGCACCTCATAGGCGATGGCATCATGCGGGAACTGGCCTATACCGGGCGCGTCTTTGACGGTCGCGAAGCAGAGCGTATCGGCTTGGTCAATCGAGTGCACGTTAGCCATCAAGAGCTGATGGAGCAGGTCACGGTGATCGCCAGCGACATCGCTTCCAAGTCGCCACTGGCCATCCGCGGGACCAAGGAGATGATTCGTTACGCTCGCGACCACAGCGTTGAGGATGGACTGAACTATATCGCCAGTTGGAATGCGGCTATGCTGCAATCCGACGACTTGAAGGTGGCCATGGCGGCACATATGACGAAAACAACGGCGTCGTACGCCGATTGAAGGTCTGGAACCTGATAACAGGGACGGTGGGAGACGGAATGCGATGTTAACGGGTGCCACATCACTTGATCTTGTCAGGGACGAGCTTTTTGCCAGTATCGGCGAGGTGGAGGATCTGCTTCAGCAGTTTCTCGACGACCGTCATAACGGCAGCCTGATGCAGCGGGCTATCGAGGGGCTACAGCAACTGCGCGGCACGTTCGATCTGATCGAAATGACCGGAGCCGCCTTGCTGCTGAACGAAATGGTGGCACTCGCCACCGACGTGCCGGAACACGAAGGTACCGAGCGCAACGCACCCTTGTCAGCCCTGTGCGATAGCCTGTTCCTGCTGGAGCGATACATAGAGCAAAGCCGACAGGCCGACCGTGAGCAGCCCGAGCTGCTTATTCCGACCATCAATGATTTGCGCAAACATCGCCCCGACGCCGAGCCTTTGGCACAAAGTTATTTCTATAACCTGGAGGCGTCGAGCCTGCCCGCCGCTGTACGTGTCGTTTCCGGCGATGGTCTTGAAAAGCATGTGTTCAACCGGCTGCGGCAGATGTATCAACTCGGTCTGCTCGGCCTGATCCGTGACGACGGCATTGGCGCTTCCACGCCTTTGATGCAGCGCGCGTTGCAGCGCTGGGAAGCCCATCTGCCGTCACAGCCAGCCACCCTGTGCTGGGTGGCTTCCGCCGCAATCGAGGCGATCGAGGACACGCCGCTGCATTTGACCATGCAGCGCAAGCGATTGTTCGCGCAGGTCGATCGCGAAGTAAAGAAATACGCTGGCCAGCCGGACATCGATGTGGAGCCGTCTCGATCGCTGCTGCGCGAATTGCTCTATCTGGTGGCGCTGGCGGGTCCTCAATGCCAACGCTGTAGCGAGGTCAAGGCCGCCTTCAATCTGCCCGTTCCCGGCTATTCCGAGCAGGAGCTTCTGCAAGCTTTCGACCGGCTGCGCGGACCAGGCGTCGACGTCATGCGCTCGGTAGCCGAAGCACTGCGCGAGGAAGTCGGTGCCATCAAGGACCTGCTAGATCTACTGGCGCGCAACGCCAGTGACCCGGAACAGGCCCTGGATACCCTGGACGGAGCCTTGCAGCGGTTATGGAAGACGTTGGGAATGCTCAATCTTCAAGACGTAGCGGATGTCGTTCGTCGCTGCGTAGGCCGGCTCGAACGCTGGCAGCCAGGTGATCAGTCCGTGCTGGAAGAGGTGGCCGACGCGGTATTGCAGGCCGAAATGGCGGTGA
>CAYZFU010000016.1:0-26241 GCA_964477725.1 uncultured Halopseudomonas sp. | reverse complement strand
TGGGATTGCACGATGCCTTTGGGTTCGCCTGTGGTGCCGGACGAATAGATCACGTTGAAAGATTGCTCGGGCTGGATTTCTACCGGGGTCGGTGTCCCTTCGGCCAGCCAACCACTGAAACCCTGCTCGGGGCGGCTATCGTCCAGCGTATGAAGGGGGATGTCGATTCGCTCCTTCACGCCAGCAAGGGCCTGGTCACTGCTCTGGTCGACGAAGAATAGCTTGGCCGCGGAGTCCTTGAGCATGGTCAGCAGACTTTCCGGCGTCGATGAAGGTGCCAGGGGGGCCACGATCACGCCGGCACGTAGCGCGCCGAGAAACAGTATCGCGTAGGGAATCGAGTTGGCCGAGCATATCGCCACCGACTCGCCAGGACGTACTCCGTCGCGCTGCAATGTCGCCGCGACCTGATCAACCAGCTTGTCGAGCTCACGATAGGTAACGATGCGCGCATCCTGAACCAGCGCCGGATGCTCCGCGCGCTCCCTGGCGTGCAGAGAAATCAGGCTGGGTAGAGTGGTAAAGGGTGTATCGAGGGTAATCGGAGAGCTGACGCTGGCGTTCATTGTTGTTGGCCCTTGTACGGATGGGAATGTTCGCTAGTGTCGCCATTTGGCGAAGCGGAATCCATGCCGGACTGCCGCCGGCGGGGCGAAGAATGGTAGTCGATCAGTCTGGTCAATGATCGAGCGCAGAGCCACCGATCCAGCGGCTGAGCGTTTGCTGCAAGGATTGGCGCGCCAGCGGCTTGCCAAGGAAAGCCTGCATTCCGGCATTCAGGCAGCGACTTCGGTCGCCTTCGGTAGCACTGGCGCTGAGTGCGATGCAGGGAACGATCGGGCGACCATGGTCCTGGGCGAGTCGGCGGTAGCTGAGATAGACGCTAACGCCATCGGCATCGGGCAGCTGGAGGTCCATCAGAATCGCTGCGAAGGGCTGCGACGACGTCAGGTACGAAATGGCCTGATCTCCGGACTCGGCGACTACCACGTCATGCGACAGGCTGCGCAGCATGCCCTCGATGACCATTCGGTTGACCGGGTTGTCCTCGACCAGCAAAACCGGGTCGCGCGAAGCGGTCGCCGACACCGGAATCGGCATGTCCGGCTCGGCGGGCTTGTCTGCCAACTGAAGGGGAATATCAAGAGTGAAACACGAGCCCTGGCCCTCCACGCTGCTGGCATGCAGATCGCCGCCCATGCGACGAGCGAAAGTGCGCGCGATGGACAACCCGAGCCCGGTTCCACCGAATCGGCGTGAGGTGCTGCTGTCGCCCTGACGGAAGGCGTCAAACATGCTCTCCAGCCGGTCCTCCGCGATCCCAATCCCGGTGTCGGTAACCTGGCACCGCAACCAGACCCGCTCCGGGCCGTCTTCGTCCCAATTTGCAAGCACCTTGATCTCGCCTGTCTCGGTAAACTTCAAGGCGTTGCCGATCAGATTGACCAGGATCTGTCGTATCCGGGTCGGATCGCCAACGACCCGAGCCAACTCTTTCGGTCCGTGCAGGTCGGTGCCCAGGCGCAAGTTTTTCTGCGAGGCGGGATGTTCGAAGGCAGTGACCGTCTGCCGAATCAGGTCGGGCAGATCGAAGGTGAGTTTCTCCAGCTCGACTGCACCGTTTTCGATTCGCGAGAAGTCCAGAATATCGTTGATGACCTTGAGCAGATGGTGCGTTGAATCGCCGGCAATCTGCACGTATTCGGCCTGCTCCTGATTGAGTTCGGTCGTTTCGAGCAACTGCAGCATGCCCATTACCCCGTTCATGGGCGTGCGCAACTCGTGACTCATCATCGCCAGAAACTCGGACTTGGCCCGGTTGGCCTGCTCAGCTTCTTCACGCGCAGCGACGAGTTGAGCGATGCTGCGCTGCTGGCTGTTGCGCGCTTGCTCCAGGTTCTGCGCAAGGGCGTTGATGTTGCTCATCAGCTGACCGATCTCGTACTTATCCTGGACAGGGAGTCGGGTGTCCAGCTGGCCACTTTGCAACGCTTTGACCGCCTTGCTCATTTGCTCCATTGGGCGGGCCAGAGCCCGTGCCAGACGCACCGCCAGCGCGAGGGAGGCGAGCAGTACGATCAGCGCCAACAGCAGCGTATCGACCAGAATCTCAGCCTGACGGGCGAGAAATGCGCGCTTGCTCAAATGTACCTGGACCTGGCCCAGGTACTGCGCGTCGAGTTCGGGGCTATCCGGTGCGTCGAGCAGATAGCGCTCGTTGGGGATCGGCACCCGTTGGCGGCGAATATCTGCGGTGAATACGTGCAGTTCCTGCGACGCGATCCGCTCCGGCCTGCTGAGACTGGCCAGCCGCGCTCCGCTCGCGTCATAAACTTCGGCACGCTGCACATTGGGCAGCTCGAGGGCAGCCTGGAGAAGCGCTCGCAAATTGGCGGAGTTGCCGCTGATGACGCTGTATTCAGCCGCGGGGGCGAGCTGGCCGGCGATCAGCTCGCCTGTGTCGCGCAGTTCTCTGTCCACATCCTCCAGGCGCGTGGCGGTGAACCAGATCATCGCAAGCAAGGCGAAGAGCAGGGCGGGGATTACCGCAATGAGAATGAGTCGGCCCTGGATCGTGCCCCTTTGCAGAAGATTCACGGCAACTGCTCCTGCTGACTGAGCATTTCGGCCAGGCGTTCATCCTCGGGAATCGGGATCCCGAGCGAGCGCGCTACCTGCTGGTTACTGAGTACGGAAAAGCGATCCGGGTACCTGACCGCGGCGGGTTTCCAGTTTTCCTCAAGCATCCGGCCGACGCTATCGGCCATTTGCTGGGCGGTGCTGTAGGTGGTGCTGAGGCTCCCGGCCGAGATGAACGGAGCTGAGGGTCCGATCAGCACCTTGTTGCGCGCATAGCTGGTAAGCAGGATGGTCTTGAGGCTGTCGGCGTTGTAAATCTCGGGATCGTCCAGTCCTACAAGACCATCGCTCGCGTCGAGTACGTCGGCGACGCGGCGGGCCAACTCGCTCGGCTCCTCCACCAGGGCCGCCGAAACCAGCAATTGCTGCTCTTGCGCCGCCCTTCGCCAGGTATCGACCCGCGACGCCGTGGCCGGGCTGTGCAGCAGCCCCACCGTATCCAGGCGCGGCAACAGCAGGCGTGCCAGGGCCAGTTGACGCTGGGGTTTCGGCGTTGCCAGCAATGCCTGAACCGATGCCGGGAGCTGCGCTTCGATTGCCTGGACTGCGCTGGCAGTCACATAGGTCGCAATGGTCGGTGTATCAACCTGATTTGCAAGCCGCCAGGCCATGCTGCGCTGACCCATGGTGACAAGAACATCGGCGTCGGGTGCCGAAAGCTCAACCTGCTGGACAGTGGAGAGAGTGATCTGGTCGTCAGGTCTGCGCTGGCGTAGCGCCTCGACAAATTCTCGAGTCAATGCCGTTTCGCCGGGAAGCACCACGACGATCGCGGCGGCTTGCGCAAGGGAAGCCGCCAGCCAGAGCAGGGCTGTCGCTATCAGACGATGTGTGCGCAAGGCCGCTTACCTGATCCGAACCGATATGGCATATGACATCCTTGTCCTGCGGTTGGGTGCGTTGATGGGTCGTTTCTAGAAACTCAGTTCCGCGCTGAGGTAGTACTGGTCGCGTGTTTCGTACAGGTTTTCCGGCCAGGTAAGTCCTTCATCATCCAGGCGGTACTGCATGGTCACCGCGAGCTCGAGGGCGCTGGTCGAGCCGATGGCGAATCGTTTCGCCAGGCGCCCGTCGAGCCGCTCGAAGCGCCGCTCGTTCAGCTGGTCGGCTCCATAATAAATCAGACTGCTGTGAATCGCTGCGGGCCATTGGCGCAACCATGCGGCAGAGCCACTGTTGCGGGCAGTGAGGCGCTGATCCAGCCGGCTGCTGGCAACGAAATCGACGTAGGCGTAGGTCAGGCGCAGGCGGTCCCGGCGCGTGGCTTCCCAATCGATCTGGATTTCGCCGCCGTTGAAACGAGCCGAGGCGTCATTGGTGGGCTCGAAGTTGACGATCTGCAGCGGATCGCTGATCAGATTGTCGATGTCCTCGTAGAAGCCGCGCACATCGATGGCCAATGCCAGTCGATGAAAGTATCCGTTGTAACCGATTTCGCTCGAACGGATTTGCTCCTGATCCAAACCGCCAGGGGCCTCGCCAATCGCATAGTACTCGCTTCCGGCCACAGTCGGTCCGCTGAGATTCTTCGGCACGTAGGTCCAGCGCGCATTGTTCTCGTACATGTCGGGCGAGCGCACAGCCTCGGAATAGACCAGGCGCAGACTGTGGGTCGGCCGGATGAAATATTGCGCTGCGAGTCGCGGCGAGAATGAGAAGCCGCTCAGTCGATCCTGTTCGGCCATGGCCCCCGCGTGGAACATCCATCGGTCCAATGGACGGTATTCGAGGTGCCCGAACAACTGGCCGATGTGGTTTTCCACCTTCCCGCCGAACAGCGTTTCGGATTTGGCCTGGTCATAACGCAGGTTGCCGCCGAACACGCTGCGCAAATGATCCGTAACTTGCAGAGTGTTCTGCAGTTCCGCCTCGTAGCGTGTTTCGCGGAGGTTTTCATTGATGTCCCAACAGGCAGGCGGGCCGCTGCGAGCGGCGGCATGCTGGGCGATTACGCGTTCGACGAGGGGAAGCAACTGCGCGGGCAGGTTGTCGCCGGTCACCAGATAATCGCGGTAGAACTCAGGATCGCCCCATTTTCCGCGGTTGCGAAGAATGTAATTAATGCGTCGTGGGTATACGTTGCCAGCCTGGTATAACGTCCGCAGTTCCGGCGAAAAAACCACTGGCGAGTCGCAGGCGCGCCAGTCGCTCAGACGTTCCATGTGCTGCGCATAGGTTTTCAGTTCGAGGCTGTGGGTGGGGGATAGCTCGTTTGTCCAGCGCAGCTGCACGAAATAATCCCGCGCAGTGACGTCGGATACATCGTCATGCTGTGCCACCAGGCGATCATAGAGAAAGACATCATTGGTCGGTTCGGCAAGCACGGTGTAATCGTTGTCGACCTGGTTGCTGCCTTCCTTCGCACCCAGCTGCCAATGCAGACTCCGGGTCGAGTCGAGCTGCGTCACTCCCAGCAGATTGACCGCGTTGAGTCGACGGCTGTCACGATAATCTTCGCCGTTATCGTCGAAATCGAATCCGCCGTCTTCCTTGGCGAACAGGCTCAGCCGTGCGTGGGTGTTACCGATCACGCCGCCCTGGCTGGCGTACAGATCCCGCACGCCGCGGTTGCCGTCGGTAATTTTCAGACGGGTGCCCTGGCGCAATTCGGGCCGAGTCGAAATGATATTGATCACGCCCATCAGGGCATTGGCTCCGTAGGCCGCGGTATTCGGACCACGGAACACCTCGATGCGCTCAATGTCTTCAATGGCTAGCGGAATGTCAGTCCAGTCGACCGTGGCCAGACCAGGACGGTAGACCGAACGGCCATCGACCAGCACCTGCAGGCGGCGAGCCTCGGTGGTGTTCAGCCCATGATAATTGACGTTGCTGCGATGACCGAGCGAATAGCCGACCATCATCCCTGGGACCAGACGCATGAGTTCCGGCACGTCACGGGCGCCGCTGGCGCGGATCAGGTCCCGATCGAGAATCGTCATGCTGCCGGGCACCTCGGAAGGGGCCTGCTTCAGGCGCGTCGCGCTGAGTACGGTGGGCAGCTCCATGCCCTGCAATTCCGGTTCGTCCATGGCTGCTGCCGGAACCCCTATCCCCATGAAAGCAAAAGAGAAAACAAAACCGCGTTGGAGCTTGTACATTTTTTGACTATGACCTGGCGCTGACATCATGCGGCCATATTACCCAGCGCCATTCTATTTGCCAGTGGTTGTGTCGCCGTCCGGGTGCCGGATGCTTATACTGGACGGGTTTCGAACGACCAAGGAATTGTGCATGAGCGAGCAAAAGCAAGCTGTCTGTGTGTTGGGAGGCGGCAGCTTCGGCACGACACTGGCCAACCTGATGGCGACGAACGGTATCTCCGTGACCCTCTGGCTGCGCGATGAAGCCGTTGCCCGCCAGATAAGCGAAGAACGGGAGAATCGACGGTATCTTCCAGGCTTCAAACTCCATCCGGGTCTGCGCGTCAGCACCGATATTCAGGCAGCGCTGGACTCGGCCGAAATCGTCTTTCTAGCCATCCCCAGCGGTGCCTTTCGCAGCGTGTTGCAGCAGATCGGCGGCTCGCTGGCCGGCAAGGCAGTTGTCAGTACCACCAAAGGAATCGAACAGCCCGGCTTTCTGATGATGAGCGAGATCGTCGAACAGGAGGCGCCTGCCGCTCGGGTTGCGGTACTCTCGGGGCCGAACCTGGCGAAAGAGATGGCTGCCGGCGCGCTGACCGCTACCGTAATAGCCAGTACCGACGAACCGCTCTGCCGCGCAGTGCAGGCTGTGCTGGGCAGCAAGACGCTCCGGGTCTACGCCAGCCAGGATCGTTACGGCGTTGAGCTCGGCGGTGCGCTGAAAAACGTTTACGCGATCATCTCCGGCATGGCCGCGGCGATTGGCGTCGGCGAAAACACTAAGAGTATGCTGATTACCCGGGCGCTGGCGGAGATGACACGCTTCGCCGTGCATAAAGGCGCCAACCCCATGACCTTTCTCGGGCTCGCCGGGGTAGGGGATCTCATCGTAACCTGCACCTCGCCCATGTCGCGCAATTATCAGGTGGGACATGCCCTGGGCAAAGGACAGACGTTGGAGGAAAGTGTTGCCCAGCTCGGGCAGGTAGCGGAAGGGGTAAACACGTTGCGGGTACTGAAACAGGAATCCGAGAAGGAAGGGGTATATATGCCGCTGGTGACCGGGCTGCACGCGATCATCTTCGAGCAGCGCACGCTGGAAGAAGTTATCAGCCGGCTTATGTCGGGCGAGCAAAAGGATGACGTGGAATTCGCTGCCTTTTCCCAGCTGGGTCGACGGGAGACGGGACAATGAGTCGTTTCGCGCAAAACCTCGGTTCGGCTGATTTCTGGCTCCGCCTCGTTTATACGTTGCTGTTTGGCGTCGCCTGGCAGGTGACTGAATTGCTGCTGCTGGTCATCGCTTTGCTGCAGCTCGGGTTTCTCGCCGCCACGGGATCGGCCAACGCTCGACTAACCGGGTTCGGCACCAGCCTGGCCCAGTACGCCCGACAGATAGGGCGTTATGTCAGCCAGGCAACCGAGCAGAAGCCGTGGCCCTTCCTGGAATGGCCGGCTGCAGAACCGTCAGTCGCGCCGGCACAGCCAAGCAAGCCTGAAGAGCCAACCTCGGCCACCGATGAGTCAGCGCAGCCATGAGAGTCTGGATCCTGCGGCACGGTCAGGCCGAGGCACGCGCCTCCAGTGATCCAGAACGGGCTCTGACCGAGGATGGCCGGGCCGAAGTCGCCAGGATCGCCGCCCTGTTGCACGGCCAGCCAATCGACATGCTACTGGCGAGTCCGTACCGGCGGGCGCAGCAAACCGCGGAAATCGTTCGTGATGTGATTGGGTTCACCCAAGGCATCGCAACCGTGCCCTGGCTGACCCCGGACGACGAACCCTCGCTGTGCGTGGACTTCCTGGCGGAGCGCCCCGAAAGCCACCTTCTGCTGGTCAGCCACCAGCCGCTCGTCAGCCAGCTGGTGAGTCTGCTGGTGGAAGGCAACAGACGCGGCCACTACCCTATCCCGACGGCGGGACTCGCCTGCCTTGACACTGACTTCATCGCGGCTGGGCTGGCGCGTCTCAGTCTGCTTACCAATCCGGCGAATCTTGCTCAATGATAGACCGTTCTGGCGGTGGCTTGAGAGGGGGTGTGCGGGTAGGATAGCGGATCACCCAAACGGGTGAGCATGGGTTTACCTGCAGATAACAAAAACAATACCGAGAGGTTGATGCATGGCAGAACAGGCCAGGCCGACAATGTCGTCGGCTCTCGAGGCGTTTTACCAGCGTGAGCTTGCGCACCCCGACAAGACGTATCTGATCCAGCCTCTCGGCAACGGATCGATTGCGTCCTACACCTGGGCGCAGGTGGGAGACCAGGCGCGGCGTATGGCCGCTTATCTGCGCAGCCTCGATCTTCCGGCATCCAGTCATATTGGATTGCTCTCGCGCAACTGTGCGCACTGGATCATCGCCGACCTGGCGATCTGGATGGCTGGGCACGTATCCGTTCCGGTTTATCCGACCCTCACTGCCGGCTCGGTACGACAGATTCTTGAGCACGCCGATTGCCGGGCGATTTTCGTAGGCAAGCTGGAAAACTGGCAGCACCTGCGTGGCGGCCTGCCGGAGCAGGTTCCCTGGATAGCGCTGCCGCTCGGTCCGGAGGACGCCTGTCTGTTGCCCTGGCAGAGCCTGATCGATGCCAACGAGCCCGTGGCGCGTAAGACCAGCGTAAAGCCTGACGACCTCGCAACGATCATTTATACGTCTGGTACATCAGGCGTGGCGAAAGGTGTCATGCTCAGCTTTGCGAGCATGTACTACGCGGCCAACAATGGTTTGCGCCTGTTCACTATCAGCGAGGATGACCGGCTGTTGTCCTACCTGCCGCTGAGTAACGTCGCCGAGCGGCAGTTCGTCGAGATTGCCTCCTTGTTGTCCGGCCAGACCGTGTATTTCGTGCACAGCGCGCAGACCTTTGTCGAAGATAACCGGCGTGCCCGTCCCACCGTCTTTTTCGGCGTTCCGAGGATATGGTTGAAGCTCCAGCAAAGCGTATTGCACAAGATGCCCGCGGGGCTACTGAAGGTTGCCCTGGCGACGCCGTTGCTCGGGCCGCGCGTCGCAAGGCGGGTGCTTGAACGACTCGGCTTCGACCAGATCCGCTATGCAGTCAGCGGCGCCGCACCCGTCGATGATGAGCTTTTGCTCTGGTATCACCGCCTCGGCATCGGGTTGGTGGAGATCTACGGCATGACCGAGAACGCCGGCTACTCTCATCTGGGCCGACCCAAGCGCTTCAAGAGCGGGTGGATCGGACTGCCGAATCCCGGGGTCGAGTGCCGCCTCACCGAGGAAGGCGAGCTTCTGGTGCGCAGTCCGGCGAACATGCTCGGCTATTACAAGGATCCGGTCCGGACTGCAAAGACTCTGGACGAACACGGCTTCATTCATACCGGGGACTGTGGCGCGATCGATAACGAGGGTTTTCTGCGCATCACCGGGCGTCGCAAGGACATCTTCAAGACCAGCAAGGGACGCTACGTAGCCCCAGCGCCGATCGAAAAGCGCCTGGTCGCCCATCCCTATATCGAACAGGCTTGCGTTGTCGGCACGCAGCTGCCGCAACCGATCGCATTGCTACAGCTGTGTTCCTCCTCGATCGAGGGCCTCAGCCCGGCACGCGTCGAGGAATCACTTTCCGCTGCCTTGCTTGAATTGAATGGTCAGCTCAATCGGCACGAACAGCTGGCTTGCATAGTGGTAATTTCCGACCCGTGGACCGTTGAGAACGGCTTCCTTACGCCCACGCTGAAGCTCAAGCGTCACGTGGTCGAGGCGACCTACCAGGATCAGCTGGAGTACTGGTCGGTGAGCGGCCGTACGGTGGTCGTGCAGTAACCGACCAGTGCTTATGCCGATGCATTCACGGCGCCGGCCGTTGCTTGTCGAGGCAGGCCATGCGCCGTAGATTTGCCAGCCTGACGAGTGGCAAAACAGGTTGAGACGATGGATTCAAACAGTCACGAGGTACGGTTTTCGCTGCCATCGATGGAGATAGCAGCAAAGGTGTGGGGCGATCCGCAGGGGATTCCCGTGATTGGCCTGCATGGCTGGCTGGACAACGCAGCGACTTTCGACCTGATCGCGCCTCGCCTGAAAGGCGTTCACCTGGTAGCACTGGATCTTGCCGGACACGGACTTTCCGGGCATCTGGCAGCAGGCGGTTATAGCCTCTGGCAACAGGCAGCGACGGTGCTACAGGTAGCTGAAGATTTGGGTTGGGAGCGCTTCGCGCTGCTCGGCCACTCGATGGGTGCCATCATCAGCGGCATCCTCACCGGGAGTCTTCCGGATCGCATCATCGGTGCAGCGATGATCGACGGTCTGTTGCCCTTTACCTCCGAGGCTGATGACGCGCCGAAGCAAATGGCACGCTTTTTCGAAGCCAGTCTGTCCGTGGGCAACAAGCGCAAGCCGGTCTACCCGGACGTCGACAAGGCAATCCGCGCTCGCATGCTCGGCGGTAACACGTCGCTGTCACGCCAGGCGGCCAGCTGCCTGGTCGAGCGCGGGCTGATGCCGCACGACGGCGGCTGGACGTGGCGAACCGATCCGCAACTGATGCTACCTTCACCGTTGCGCTTCACCAATCGCCATGCAGAAGCCTTCATCGAAGCCATTCGCAGCCCGACATGCGTGATCCTCGCCAACCAGGGCGTGATGCACAAGCATCCTCAGGTTCTGGACAGGATAGAACGCTTCGAACATATCCAAAGGCACCATATCGACGGGGGCCATCACCTGCATCTGGAAGAACAGGCGCCGGAAGTCGCAACCATTCTTGACAATTTCTACCGCTCGCTGGCTTGACCCGGTGCGCTTGCTGGGCAAGGCTGTGTGCTGTTGCGCCGGAGTCGTGATGCAGCGTCTGCCCTGAAGTAGCGGCGGCCTGCTATACGGCTTGGCATCCACCAAGGAGAGTCAATGCCATCGCAAAGTCGAGTAGTCCGGCTGGTCTCCAGTCTGGGCATACTGCTGACAACAGTCCCAGCCCTGGCCGCCGATGAGTCTGCAAACCCGGTCATAGAATCCTTCCCGCGCGCCGAGCTGGTAGAGCGTCGCCAGGTAGACAATGCCGACCATGCCGTCGTGCTTGGCAACATCCGTCGGATCAACAATCAGCTGCGCGCCGAGCAGGAGGTCCGGGTGGTGGGTGATCTGTTGCGCATGACCTGGCGCATCCCGGAAGGACACAGCGCCTCGGAAGCCTTTTTGCATGCCAAGCAGCAATTGCTGGATCAACCGCACACGATGCTGTAC
Organism: uncultured Halopseudomonas sp.; assembly: GCA_964477725.1. GTDB lineage: Bacteria > Pseudomonadota > Gammaproteobacteria > Pseudomonadales > Pseudomonadaceae > Halopseudomonas. The sequence goes on along the minus strand of CAYZFU010000016.1, from coordinate 15,301 downwards.
TTCTGCGAGGCGCGGGAATGCGGCAGCAGTAGTCTCTGGGCGAATCAGGTGTTTGGCTTCTCGCGTCTTTACGGCCCGGAAGAAAATCAGGCATACGTTGCGATTCGACTGGACAGCGAGCCGCAGCGTTTCGTAAGTCTCTACTCGATCACCCGCGGAAACCGAAAGGTCTATCTGCACATGGATCAATTTACGCCCAAGGAGCCGGTGCAGAGGCCCTTGTACCCAACACCATCGACGCTGGTCAAGGTCCTGCGCGCCGATGGCGAGCTACAGTTGCCCGAACTGAACGTGAGCGACGGTGACCGCGCCGATACCCGCAACTGGCTGGAGTTGCTCAATCGCATGCTGCGGTCCGATACTCGCCTGCGGGTAGCGCTGCACGGTGAGGACGCCGGCGCCGTCGCTCAGGCCTTGCGAGACCTGGGCCTGCGCGGGGACCGCCTGGAAATCGGCAATACCAACGAAGCCGGCCTGAGGGTGGAGCGCCTCTGATCGATCAGCGAGGACGCCGCCGTGCGGGGGTCAGCTCCAATCGATCGGGCAGGGCTTCGATTGCCCGCCAGTCGAACAGCTCGGTGCGATAACGGCCCTCGTTGAAAGCTTCTGCCTGGTCCTTGTAGTGCCTGTCCAGGGGGTTGCCCGACTGGCCGAGCGGGTTGATACCCAGGCCCGCTTCCACATCTGCCAGGTCGATCAGGCGTCGCGTGGATGGACCCGCCTCGACGCGGTAGCCGAGCTCTCCAAGCGGGAAGCGCATGTTGTTCAGCGTCTCGCGACCTCCGTCTACCGGCACCGGAGCGGTGCTGAGTCGATCGGCGAAGGGCAGTTTGCCGTCGAGCGGATGTTTATGCTGCAGATAAGCGATCTTCTCCCAGCGCCATTGCTCCGGCTCGGTGCCCAACTCGTTCGCCAGTGATTCGATGGTCGCCACCCAGGCGTATTCGATGGCAGCCTGCCGGCCATCGCGCGTCGGCTGCTCACGGTTGTCCCACCAGGGTGAAGCGGGAGTCCAGAATAGCTGCGCCAAGGTTTTTTGCGCCATGTTGGTGTTCTGGAAAAACGCGTAGCGCGGCCCCAGCTCATCGGCGAACAGGGCGCGCATGAGGTTTTCCTCCCAGCGCTGGAAAATGGTCGCCCCGATGCTGTCGCGGTCGAAGGCTCCGTCCCATTGTGCAAGCAGCCCCCTGGCCTGAGCCGCGGGACCACGCAGATCGGCATTCAGCAAATCGTCCCGCAGCAGCGGCAGGGCCTCGGTCACCATGGCCTGCGCCTGGGGCCGCCGGCTATCCATTTGCATGGCCTTGAAGTCGAGCAGATTCAACGGGCGGTCGACGTCAAGCAGCTCGTCGATGCGATTGGCCCGATCGGTAGGGGCGTAATAGCCCGGCAGGACGCGCCTGGGATTGTCTGTATCGGGCGGGTTGTTGGCGCTCCACACCTGGCCTCGACGCGGATTGATTTCTCGCGGGTTGGCGCTGAATGGCTGATAACACCATTCAACAGCGCGAAGCCATTGTTGCTGTTTGGCCAGCGCTTGATGCGCCCGGCTGCCCATTTGGCAATGTTGTCATCAACGTCCGCATAGATCACGTTGAGCCCAGGCGACCAGTGTTTCGCCGCGGCTGCCTCGAACTCGGCCATGCTGGTGGCGCGTGAGAAGCCGTAGAAGGCTTCGGTCGAGTCGCTTTGTGGATCGAGGAAGGTCCAGAACAGGCTCACCGGTCTGCGGTCGATCTCCTGCTGCAGCCCGCCTGGTTGATCGTTGATGATCGGGCCCCGGCGAGAGCTGAACATGCGCACCAGCCGGTCCTCCTGGCCGCGTATGCGGATGACTTCCTCATGCTGCTGCAGTTCGCGCCAACGATTGCGGTCCCACACCTGCCGCGGATTGTCGGGGTTGACCCGCTCCCGATAGAAGTCGACCTCGTCATTCATCAGCATGGTCAGGCCCCAGCTGTGATGCCGCGTATGACCGAGCAGCGCAAAGGGCAGGCCGGCGATGAAATGACCATATACCTCATGCTCCGGCGTGCGAATGTGTGCTTCGTACCAAGCTGCCGGCACGGCGAAACCGATGTGCGGGTCGTTCGCCAGCATCGGTTTGCCACTTTGGCTACGGCTGCCGTTGACCGCCCAGGCATTGCTGCCGAGGAACTGGCCGACCGGCAATGCCCGTTCGACCGCAGCCAGCTGTTCGAGCAGCGGATCAAGGGTGGAAACCTGCCCCGTAGGGGCAGGCTTCGGGCGGTTCGCCGGCCAGCCTGGGACCAGATCGCGTAAATGACGCTCACCGAGCGTACCGCGCACATGATCGACCAGCGCATCGGTCTTGAACGCTTCGGCAAACGAATAAGCCATGTATCCCATCACATGGGCGATATCCGCAGGGCTGAAGTAATCCGGACGGGTCAATAGCAACCGGTACTCCAGCGGGACATTGCCGCGCTCGATGTACTGGTTGATGCCGTCCTGATAGGCCTGGATCAACCTGACATGGGCTGCGTCCGGCTGGCTCTCGAGACGCTCGGCGTAGGCTCGTGCATAGCGGCTGATCCCGAGCGTGCGGAAAAATCGGTCGGTAGCGTAGGACTCCTCGCCGAACAGCTCGGAAAGTCTGCCGGCGCCGATCCGGCGCAGGAGATCCATCTGAAACAGGCGGTCCTGTGCATGCACGTACCCCAGAGCCCGGTAGGCGTCGGCATCGTTGGCGGCATCGATGTGAGGAATCCCCCAGGAATCGTAGTGCACCGTCACCGGCTGCTTCAGTCCGGAGAGCGGCAATTCGCCGGAGCGTTGCGCCTGGGTTTGGCGAAAAGCCCACCAGCCCGCCGCGGCGATGAGTGCGACAATCAGCAGAAGCAGTGCAGTGAATTTGAGGAGGGGTCGGCGCTGGATCACAGGGTGCCTTGTATTAACGCAGATGAAGCCGGCATCATGCTGAGAGAGGCAATCGGCGTCAATCGGGATTCGCAAGGGAAGGGCAAATGGGAAAGAGCGTTGCGCTGGTGCTGGGCAGTGGCGGTGCCCGCGGGTATGCACATATAGGTGCGATTGCGGAAATCGAGCGCCGTGGCTATCAGATCCAATGTATCGCCGGCTGTTCCATGGGAGCGGTGGTGGGTGGCATTTACGCCGCCGGCGGGCTGGATGCCTACCGGGACTGGGTTTCAGGGCTGGATTACCTCGACGTCCTGCGGCTGTTGGATATCGGCTTTGGCAACCTCGGTGCGATACGCGGCGAAAAAGTCTTTGGACGCATTCGCGAAATTCTTGGCGAGGTTCGGATCGAAGAATTGCCGATCTCGTTCACTGCGGTAGCGACCGATCTGACCAACCAGCAGGAAGTATGGTTTCAGCAGGGTTGCCTGCACCAGGCCATGCGCGCCTCGGCGGCAATTCCGAGCCTGTTCGCGCCGTTGCGCCAGGGCACCCGAGTGCTGGTGGATGGCGGGTTACTCAATCCGTTGCCGATCGTTCCGGTGGTCTCTTCACACTGCGATTTGATCATGGCGGTCAACCTCAACGGCGTACACACCAACGGTTATACGATGCCGATCATCGAGCGCCCCGCGCCAATTCGTCAGCAGTGGGACCAGCTGCTTGAGAGTCTTGACCCGCGCGGTTGGCTGGGGCGACGCGAGGAAGAGGCGGATATGCTCGAACCGCTGCTCAACGCTGAGCTGGAGGCGCCGGCCGAAGCGGCCGAAAAGCGTCGCCGCGACGAGTCTGCGCCGGTGGAAGTAGAAGAGGTTGTCGGTCCGGCAAGCATGCTCGATCTTGTCAACCTGTCATTCGAGACCATGCAGGCTTCGCTGACCCAATACAAGATTGCCGGTTATCCCCCGGATCTGGTGATCGATATCCCCAAGCGGCTCAGCCGGTTCTTCGACTTCCATCGTGCCCCGGAGCTGATTGAGCTCGGGCGCCTGGTCACCAGCGATACTCTGGATCGGTTCGAGGGCCGCCAGTCGTCCCGCGCGTAGGCCGGCATCGCGCAGCCTGCTAGAATGCGCGGCTGGTTTACATCGAGAGAACGGCATGACAGAGCAGATCAGACTCACCGAATACAGCCATGGCGCCGGATGCGGCTGCAAGATTGCGCCGAAGGTGCTCGACGAGATTCTCGCGGTGGGTCAACCGGGCCCGTCGTTTGGCCAGCTCTGGGTCGGCAACGACAGCCGTGACGATGCGGCGGTGTTCGGACTGGATGACGACCAGGGCATCATCAGTACAACTGATTTTTTCATGCCCATCGTTGACGATGCCTTCGACTTCGGCCGCATTGCTGCGACCAACGCCATCAGTGATATATATGCGATGGGCGGCACCCCGATGATGGCGATCGCCATCCTCGGCTGGCCGGTCAATGTTCTGCCGCCTGCGCTGGCCGGGGAGGTGGTGGCTGGGGCTCGCTCGGTATGTACCGAAGCGGGCATGCCGCTTGCCGGAGGACATTCGATAGATGCGCCCGAGCCGATCTTCGGTCTGGCCGTTACTGGCCAAGTGCGCCGTGCCCAGCTCAAGCGCAACGACACTGCCCGGGCCGGTGCGCGGCTGTATCTGACCAAACCGCTGGGTATCGGCATTCTCACAACCGCAGAAAAGCAGAAAAAGCTGCGCCCGGATGATGTCGGGGTCGCCCGCGACCTGATGTGTCAGCTCAATCGCATCGGTGCCCGGTTCGCCACCCTTGAAGGGGTCCAGGCGATGACTGACGTGACCGGCTTCGGCCTGCTTGGACATCTGGTAGAGATGGCCGAAGGCTCGAAGGTCAAGGCTCGAATCGAGTATGCAAAGGTGCCGCGGCTCGCCAGTGCCGAGTATTACCTTGCGGCCGGCTGTGTGCCTGGCGGTACAGGGCGAAACTTCGCCAGCTACGGACACAAGGTGGCCGAATTGCCAGAAGCCTGGCGTAACCTGTTGTGCGATCCCCAGACCAGCGGGGGTTTGCTGGTGGCAGTTGATCCGGCACATGAAGCCGGTTTTCTCGAACTGGCAACGGCGCAAGGCCTTCATCTGACTGCGATCGGCGAATGCCTGCCGGCTGACGACGGCGCCTGGGTCGAGGTTGTCTGATGCGCAACAACACGGACGACTTTCGTCAGCTGTTTCTATCTGGCGTCCCGCTGATGGATGTCCGCGCTCCCATCGAATTTTCCAAGGGCGCCTTTCCCAACACCGTGAATCGTCCGCTGATGACCGATGGCGAACGGCAGAAAGTCGGCACCTGTTACAAGGAACAGGGCCAGCAGGCAGCTATCGCGCTGGGTAACCAGCTTGTTCGAGGCAAGACCAAACAGCAGCGTATCGCTGAGTGGAAATCATTTGCCGAGGCTAACCCTGACGGCTATCTGTACTGCTTCCGCGGCGGGCTGCGCTCGCAAATCGTTCAGCAGTGGCTGAGTGAGGCAGGGGTGACCTATCCGCGGGTGATCGGTGGCTACAAGGCCATGCGCCGGTTTCTCATCGATTCTCTGGATCGCACCATTGCCGATTGCCCTTTGACGCTGGTCGCTGGCCTGACTGGTACCGGCAAGACCGAGGTCATCGCCGCGCTCGATAACAGCCTTGATCTGGAAGGGCATGCGCATCATCGCGGTTCGAGCTTCGGCCGACATGCGACTCCGCAGCCCGGGCAGATCGACTTCGAGAATCGTCTGGCGATCGGAGCACTACAGGTGCTCGAGGCCGGACACCGTACGCTGGTGCTCGAAGACGAAGGGCGCATCGTCGGCAGCTGCTCGGTGCCGGTCGAGCTTTTTCGCCAGATGCAGGCGGCACCGCTGGTGTGGCTGGATGACAGCTTCGACAGTCGCGTCAGTCGGATACTCAAGGATTACGTTGTCGACATGCAGATGGAGTTTGCCGATCTCTACCCGCAGGAGCCGGACAAGGCTTTCGCTGCGCTCTCCGAGCATCTTTTCGGCAGCCTGCTGCGCATCCGCAAGCGTCTCGGCGGCGAGCGCCATCAGCAACTGGAAGCACTCATGCGCGCAGCACTCGACGTGCATCAGCGAACCGGGGACGTGCAGGAACACCGATCCTGGATCGCCGCGCTGCTCGAGCATTATTACGACCCGATGTACGCCTATCAGCGCTCCGGGAAGGAAGAGCGGGTCGTCTTCAGTGGCACGCAGGATGAAGTCGTCGAGTACTTGCGTGCACAACAAAGCGGGGCCACTGGGCAATAGACGGAGCCACACGCTGGGTGAGGTCGGTGCGCATTCGCGGCGGCCCTTATCCTGGCGGCCCCCTTCGCTCTGTCGTGACTGCCATCACTTACACGGATATGCCGTGAACAATCCCGGAAATTCGGTCGGATTCTGACGATTGCTCTCGTACTATCTCCTCTATCCGCCGGCCTCCGTCGGCGGCGCATGGGGAGACTGCGAAGTGAGCAAGCAATTCCAAGACAAGGTCGTTCTGGTGACCGGCGCGTCAGCCGGTATCGGTGAAGCCACAGCGCGCGCATTCGCTGCTGCGGGAGCCAAGGTAGTGTTGTCGGATATCAATAGCGAAGCAGGCGAGACCGTTGCCGCGGCCATTCGCGCCGAGGGCGGCGAAGCCACCTTTGTTGCCTGCGACGTGGTGAACGCTCAACAGGTCGCGGCATTGATGGAGTCGGTGATTGCGCGCTACGGCCGGCTCGATTGTGCCTTCAACAACGCAGGCGTCGAGTTTGAAAAGGGCAAGCTTGCCGACGGCACGGAGGACGAGTTCGACGGCATCATGGGCGTCAACGTCAAAGGTGTCTGGCAGTGCATGCGCCATGAAATTCCGTTGATGCTCAAGCAGGGCGGTGGTTCGATCGTCAACACCGCATCGGTCGCGGCACTTGGTGCCGCACCGAAGATGAGCATCTACAGCGCAAGCAAGCACGCAGTGCTGGGACTGACACGCTCTGCTGCGGTCGAATATGGCAAAAAGAACATCAGAGTAAACGCGGTGTGTCCGGCTGTGATCGACACCGATATGTTCCGCCGTGCCGCGGCGCTCGACCCGCGCAAGGCTGAATTCGCTGCTGCCATGCACCCGGTAGGCCGGATTGGCACGGCAGAAGAGATCGCCGCCGCCGTGCTCTATCTATGCTCGGATGGCGCCGCGTTCACCACCGGCATCGCACTGCCGGTCGACGGTGGAGCAACCTGCGTCTAACGCCCGAGCGGCAAGCGGCAAGCAGTGAAGCCTGGACCGGGACGGGTAGCCGCTTGTAGCTTGCGGCTACCTACTCGTCCCGCCCTTCGAGCATGGTGCGCTTGAGCAGTACGTAGACCGATCCGGTTCCGCCGTGACGGGGTATGCAGGAAGTGAACCCGAGCACCTGGTTGTGCTGGCGCAGCCAGGTGTTGACGTGGCTCTTGAGGATCGGTTTGCGACCGTCCTTGCGCATTGCCTTGCCGTGGGTGACGCGTACGCAGCGAACTTCCATACGGGCGGCTTCGGCGAGAAACTCCCAGAGCAGTTCACGTGCCCGTTCCACGGTCATGCCGTGCAGGTCGATACTGCCGTCGAACGGAATCTGACCGGTCTTGAGTTTTTTGAGCTGCGATTCCTGCACACCATTGGCCGCCCAGGCGAGTTCCTCCTCCGGCTGTACGTCGATGACGAACTGATCCGAGAGACCATCTACCTTGATGCCTTGCTGGCTGCTGGTGGCGCGCGCCTGCAGCGTCTTCGCGAGCTTTTTGTCGGTACGAGGCTTGCCGACGTCGGCCCGGTCGGTAGTGATGCGCTTGACGCCCTGGGTGGCCTGCCGAAACAGATCCAGCTCGTCCGGTTCGTTGCTGTCCTGGGTCATGGTGAGGCTATGCGATGAACTGAAGAGCGCAGATTCTAACAGTAGTGCCGCACCGGGGCGATGCGGTTAGAATGGCGTTTTCCCTGCCGCCGGGTCTGATCATGTACGAAACTGCCGCACTCTCCACCATCCGGGACCTTGTGCGCTGGGGCGTGAGCCGCTTCCATCAGGCCGGTGTCTATTTCGGCCATGGCACCGACAATGCCTGGGACGAGTCGCGGCTGCTGGTGCTAGATGCCCTGTATCTGCCCTGGGAGACGCCGCAGGAGTATCTGGATTGCCAGGTTACCGACGATGAGCGCGACGCTGTGCTGACCCTGCTTCAGCGACGGATCGACGAGCGCATCCCGGCGGCCTACCTTACCGGTCATGCCCGGTTCGCCGGATTCGATTTTATCGTTGACGAGCGGGTGCTGGTGCCGCGTTCGCCGATTGCCGAACTCATCGCCAATCGTTTCGAACCCTGGCTGGAACGCGACCCCTTGACCATTCTCGATCTGTGCACCGGCAGCGGCTGTATCGGTATCGCCTGCGCCCACGCCTTTACCGAAGCAGAGGTGGTGCTCGCCGACCTGTCCGGCGATGCGCTGGCCGTGGCGGAGCTGAATATCGAGGCGCACGGTTTAAGTGATCGTGTCGAAGCCCGCTGGTCCGACGGGTTCAGCGGGATGGCCGGAGAGCGCTTCGATCTGATCGTCAGCAACCCGCCCTATGTCGATGCCGAGGACATGCGTGACCTGCCAGACGAGTATCTCCACGAGCCGGAAATCGGTCTTGCCTGCGGTGAGGACGGTCTCGACCTGGTGCGCCGCATGCTGGCCGAGGCGGCCGATCACCTCACCGAAGACGGTCTAATGGTCGTCGAGGTCGGCAACAGCATGGTGCATGTGATGGCCGAATGGCCGGAAGTGGATTTCGAATGGGTGAAATTCGAGCATGGCGGGCATGGAGTGTTCGTGTTGTCTGCCGAACAATGCCGGCGGTACCAGGATCTGTTCTAGCGCATCACTACCCAGAGCAGCAGCAATGCCTGGAAGATCGCCAGGGCCACCAGGCAGCCAATAGCGAAGCGGCTGCCGAGGTCGCTTCGACGCAGCTGGTCAATCTGGGCGCGTAAAGTGATGGTCTGCGCCTGCAGTTTGAGCTTCTCGGTTTCCTGTTCGCGCAGACGGCGTAGCAACTCACTGATCTCGATGGGTTCTACGCGCTGGGTGTCCCAGGTGCTGATCAGGTCTGCGGCGCGACGCACCTGAGCGCGTGTACGACCATCATCCAGCGCCTGAATCTCGAAACCCGCCCGCCTGAGCAGCTTGTCGCGTGCCTTGATGGCCTCGTTGTCCATCGCCGTATCGTTATGCAGCAGTCGCGGGGTGACCATGTATTCGGGACAGGTCTGGTGGCACCAGTCGATCAAACGCGCCAGCAGAAACCCGCCCAGACCGCGCCGTGCCGGTGCGATCTGAACGCCTTCGGCCGTAAAGCGCAGCCGTTGCTTGCCGTGATCGACCAGTAGCTCCATGCGATTGCTCCCGGGCACGCTTGGTTCGTCCGTCCTGACTTCCAGGCGCAGCAATTCAAGCTTGCCGGCGCGCTGATTGGTTACCAGTATCTGTACCAGACGTTCGCTATGGATCAGCTGTCGTGCCTTGTAAACCGGGCGCAAGAGAACCCAGAACCGCTCGGCTGGCTGTGCGCGCGCAAACGGATCCCGGGGAGGGGCGGCTTGCGCGTGCTCGATAATGGTCGGTTCGCTGCTCATGGCTAGTACCTGCGGTTACCCGGTGGTTATCGGCCGAGACCTGCGCTTCTTGACTCAAAACCAGCTATGGACGGCAGTCCAGGCCAGGCGCAGGGCGAGCAAGGTCAACAGGATATTGAATATCAAGGCGAAACGCTGATCGCTCACCCGTCGCAGCAGCCGCAGCCCGGCCCAGGTACCAACCGCTCCGGACATTATCATCAGCATCATCAAGCCCAACCAGTCGCGAAACACGAACCCTGCCGCACCGTATACCAATGCCTTGGGGGCATGCTGCAGGCTCATGGCTGCGGCAAAGGTCGCTACGGTACCGAGTCGCTTCCCTTTTTGCTGCTGTTTGATGAACGCTGCCACCAACGGTCCGGTGGCGCCCACGAACAGGCTGGCGAAGGTAGTCAGGGTCGAGGCGAGCAGGGTGCCGATAGGGCCGGTCGCCACCGTGGGGATCGCTGGTCCCCAGCACAGCAGCAGGATAAAGGCGGCGATGCACAGCTGCACCAGCGCGAGCGGCAGCTCTACCAGCAGCAGGCTGCCGAACGCCGCGCCAACGATTACGCCTGGAGCGAACCAGGCGATCACTGACAGGTTTATGTGCCGCATGGTCATCAGCGCCCGGTTGGCGTTCGAGCCAAGCTGCACGACGCCGTGCACGGGTATGATGGCCGCTGGCGGCATGACCAGGGCCATGATCGCCAGGAGCAGGACCCCGCCGCCGATACCCAGCGCTGCGGTGATTGCCGAGGTGCAACCTGCGGCAAGTACCAGCAGCCCAATCGTTCCGCTCGACAGAGCCGGCGGCATCAGCAGTTCGAGCATGGCTTCCATTCAGAGCAATCCGTCGGACGAGGAGGCAAGCGTAGCGCCGGCGGTTCGGGCTGTCACGCATGCAGGCGTGACGCTATACTGCTGGCCTTTCGATTAGCAGACGTCGGGTTTGAAGCATGTCCGGGAATACCATTGGCACCCTGTTCACCGTTACCTCCGCTGGCGAAAGCCATGGCCCGGCGCTGGTGGCCATTGTCGACGGTTGCCCGCCCGGACTGGAGCTGAGCGCCGCAGACCTGCAGCGCGATCTCGATCGGCGCAAGCCCGGCACCAGCCGCCATACGACCCAGCGACAGGAACCCGACGAGGTCGAGATCCTTTCTGGCGTGTTCGAAGGCCGCACGACAGGCAGTCCGATTGGCCTGCTGATCCGCAATACCGATCAGAAGTCCAAGGATTACTCGGCGATCAAGGATCTGTTTCGTCCGGCTCATGCCGATTATACCTATCACCACAAGTACGGAACCCGCGACTATCGTGGTGGCGGGCGCTCATCCGCACGGGAAACGGCGATGCGCGTGGCAGCCGGCGCGATTGCTCGCAAGTACCTGGCACAACAGGGTATTCGGGTGCGTGGCTACATGAGCCAGCTGGGTCCGATCGAAATCCCCTTCGTAAGCTGGGATGCGGTGCATGACAACGCCTTCTTCAGCGCCGACCCAGGCAAGGTAGCGGAGCTGGAAACCTACATGGATCAGCTGCGGCGCGATCAGGATTCGGTGGGCGCGCGTATCACAGTGGTCGCCGAAGGCGTGCCGCCTGGCCTGGGCGAGCCTATTTTCGATCGCCTGGATGCCGAACTGGCTTATGCGTTGATGAGCATCAACGCCGTGAAGGGCGTCGAGATCGGTGCAGGGTTCGCCTCGGTCGCCCAGCGCGGAACCGAACACCGCGACGAACTGACGCCGGCTGGCTTTACCAGCAACAACGCAGGTGGTGTGCTCGGGGGCATATCGTCCGGTCAGCCGATCGTTGCGCACATCGCACTCAAGCCGACGTCCAGCATCACCACCCCGGGTCGCTCGATCGACATAAATGGTGAGCCGGTGGAAGTGATCACCAAAGGTCGCCATGATCCGTGCGTAGGCATTCGTGCTACCCCGATTGCCGAAGCGATGATGGCGCTGGTGCTTATGGATCATCTGCTGCGCCACCGTGGGCAGAACGCCGAGGTGCGTGTCGACACGCCAGTATTGCCACAGCTTTGAGGTGGCAACGGCGGCGCGTTGATCTGCCAGACCGGCGCGCCGGAAATCGGTCATGACCAGCGCGGTTGAGACTCGCCAGGCGGTGAGCCGCGTTCCGACGGCGCGCCTTTCCAGCTTCTATTTCGCGTACTTCGCCCTGTTGGGTGGCGTCGCGCCGTTCCTTTCGTTGTACTTTCACCATCTCGGGTTTTCGCCGGCACGCATCGGTGAGCTGGTCGCGATTCCGATGCTGATGCGCTGCCTTGCGCCGAATCTATGGGGGTGGCTGGCCGATCGCTCTGGCCAGCGGCTGTTGATCGTCCGTCTCGGTGCGTTGTGTACGGCGGTGGCCTTCAGCGGGATATTCATCCGCAACGACTATCTCTGGCTGGCCATGATCATGGCGTTGCACAGCTTTTTCTGGCACGCGGTGCTGCCCCAGTTCGAAGCGATCACCCTGTCACATTTGGGCCCGCAGTCGTCACGCTATGCGCGGATCCGACTGTGGGGCTCGGTCGGATTCATCGCCACCGTCGTGTTGCTGGGCATGGTGCTGGAATGGGCGACACTGGATCTGTATCCGACGGTGATGCTCGGCATCATGCTGGCGATATTTGCCTGCAGTTTGCTGGTCCCCGCTCCGCCGGGGCCCGCTGCGGCCATGGCGGGCGAGGCTGTGAGCGGTTTTCTCCAGCAGTTACGCCGGCCCGGCATCCTGGCTTTTTTCGTCTGCGTAGCGCTGATGCAGCTATCGCACGGGCCTTACTACACCTTTCTTACACTGCATCTGGAAGCGCTCGGCTACAGCCGATCCTTGATCGGTTTTCTTTGGGCGCTGGGTGTCGTTGCCGAGATCGTGCTTTTCCTGTTCATGGCCAGGCTGATGGCGGCAGTGTCGCTCAAGCAGCTGCTGGTGCTGAGCTTCGCTCTCGCTGCTCTGCGTTGGCTACTGCTTGGGTCACTGGCGTCGAGCCTCCCGGTGCTGCTGTTCGCCCAGTTACTGCACGCAGCGACATTCGGCAGCTTTCACGTGGCCTCGATCCACTTCGTTCAACGCAGCTTTGACGAGCGCCTGCAGGGACAAGGGCAGGCGCTATATGCCACGCTAGCGGGAACCGGCGGAGCGTTGGGTGCACTGTATTCCGGTTATGCCTGGCATGGTCTCGGGCCGATGTGGACCTTTGCTCTGGCCAGTCTCGCTGCCGGCATCGCTGCGTTGATATTGTGGCGCCGACTGCCGGACTGAGGATCATACCAACGCAGTGTGCCCCTGGCTGGCAGCAAAACCTATACTGCTCGAACGCTCTCCGCGAAGGCCGCCCCATGTTCTTAGCCGTCTATCATCTGAATAACCTGTTCTGCCCGACCAAGGTCCTTACTCATCGGGAGGATATCAGCGCAGTGCTGGCTTACAGACGCATTGCCTGCGAGCGACACGATCGTTGCGCCAATCTGGATTCTGCCGTGAAGGAAAGCGATGCCGGTCTGCTTGCAGCATATGCCGAGTACTCGACTGCGGCATTCACCCACGGCAGCGTGTTGCGCCTGGCTGGGCTGCCAGCCTACGTGGATCCATCCGAGGTCGCTGTCGAGCCGGAGCAAGTCTGCGCAGACGCTGTCCGCTGGGTGTTCGTGCAGGGGAGTGGGCAACTGGCTGTCGCCAGTGAGGATTCGCTTCTGGTGATCGGATGCAGTGCCGGTGACTCGATCGAACTACCCTCGCAAACTCGCCACTGGTTTCGCCCTGACCCAGGCCAATCCTGCATCATCCTGACCATTGCACGGAGCGCCAGGGGCCTCTACCGACAACCGAGCGGCGGTGACCTCGCAGCGCGTTTTCCCGGTTTTGGTCTGTAGGTCTACGCAAATACGAACGATCACGCCCTGCTGCAGTCGGAAAATATGAGGCCCGAAGGCTCGGTTATGAGCTTTCGGGACATGTCAACGTTCGACTAAGGGGGTTCATATGGATCTCGGTATAGGCGGAGGCCTGATCGGTCTGATTATTCTGGCACTGGATATCTGGGCCATCATCAACATCGTCGGTAGTGCTTCGAGCACCGGCTCCAAGGTACTTTGGGTTCTACTGGTCCTGTTCCTGCCTGTCATCGGCCTGATCATCTGGGCTATTGCCGGGCCGCGTAGCGCGAAGGCCTAGCGGCATGGCCTCAAGCGATGCTCGCGTCGCCCTTGTTACGGGCGCTGCACAGGGGATCGGCCGCGGAATCGCTGCCGATCTTCTCGCTCGCGGCTGGATCGTGGTGCTTGCCGATGTCAAGGCGGCGGAGGGTAACCACGCTGTCGAGACGCTTGCGCCTGACGGTGCAGCGTTTTTCGTCGAGATCGACGTTTCGAACGAGTCCAGCGTTAAGGCCGGTATCGAGATGGTTCGCACGCGCTTGGGTCGTCTCGATGCGCTGGTAAATAACGCGGGCATCGCGGACCCCGAAAACGGACCGCTGGAACACCTTTCGCTGGAGCAATGGAACAAGCGGTTGGGGACCAATCTGACCGGATCCTTCCTTATGGCGAAACACGCCGTGCCGATGCTGCGCGAGACGCGCGGCAGCATCGTCAATATAGCCTCCACCCGAGCTGCCCAGTCCGAGCCGCACACCGAAGCTTACGCTGCAAGCAAGGGCGGTCTGGTCGCATTGACGCATGCGATGGCGGTCAGCCTGGGGCCTGAGATCCGAGTCAATGCGGTAAGCCCAGGCTGGATCGATACCCGTGGCGAAGCAGAGCGAGAGCAGGAACCGCTGCGTCCGATAGATCACCAGCAGCTTGCCGCAGGTCGGGTCGGGCGTCCTCGGGACGTCGCCTCGCTGGTAGCCTTCCTTATAGGCGAGGAAAGCGGGTTCGTTACCGGGCAGAACTACGTCATCGACGGCGGCATAAGCCGCCAGATGATCTACGCAGAGTAGAACCGAGGCCACACGTGCGCGGGTGGCCTCGGCTGATGTGCGCGCTGCTGATGGTCTTTAGTGCCCACGCGGCTACGGAGCCCTTGGCCGCGGTGCGTGAGGGCAAGGCGTTTGTGCTGATGCGACACGCCTACGCTTCCGGAGTCGGCGATCCCGCTGACTTCAGGCTGGGTGACTGCAACACCCAGCGCAATCTCAACGACCTGGGTCGCAGGCAGTCGAAGGCGTGGGGTCAGGCGCTGCGTCAAGCAGGTCTGGCTGATATCCAGCTGTACTCGAGCCGATGGTGCCGTGCGCTGGAAACAGCGACGGTGATGGGGCTCGGCCCGGTCATTGAACTGCCGGCACTCGATTCCTTTTTCCAGAACCGCAGTCGTGCCAAGCAGGCTACCGCCAAATTGAAAGGATTCCTCTCGAAGGTCACCGTCAACCAACCCGTGCTGCTGGTTACCCACCAGGTAAACATCACAGCTTTCACCGGGCTGGTGCCTGCCTCCGGAGAAGCGTTGGTGGTTGCCTTGCCCCTGGGGAGTCCGCCCGAGGTCCTCGCGCGGATTCCCCCGCCGTGACTGACTATTTTTCGACGAAAGCTCGCTCGATCACATAGTGACCCTGGTCGCCATGGCGTGCTTCCTTGAAACCCTGCGAATCGAGAATGGCGCAGGTGTCCTTGAGCATGCTGGGACTGCCGCAAAGCATGAACCGGTCGTGTTCCAGGTCAAGCGGTGGCAGGCCGATATCCTCATAGAGCTTGCCGCTGCTCATCAGATCGGTCAGCCGCCCCTGGTTGCGGAACGGTTCGCGC
>CAYZFU010000015.1:23736-26675 GCA_964477725.1 uncultured Halopseudomonas sp. | reverse complement strand
GGTCGGCGCCGAGGCCGTAGGACGCCTCGCGCAGCTCCTTCGGAATAGAGCGGATTGCCTCGCGAGTGGCGACGATAATGATCGGCAGGATCAGCAGGGCCAGTACCATGCCCGCCACCAGTACGGTCTCGCTCATGCCAAAGGTGTAGATGAACAGGCCCAGCGCCAGCAGACCGTAAACAATCGAGGGCACCCCCGCCAGGTTCGACACGTTGATCTCGATGATGTCGGTCAGCCAGTTGCTGCCTGCATATTCCTCGAGGTACAGCCCGGCGCCTACTCCCAACGGGATAGCCAAGACGGCGGTTACCATCATCACCAGAATGGTGCCGACCCAGGCCGAGAGAATACCCGCCTGCAGCGGCCTGCGTGACGGGAATTCGGTATAGAAGCTCGGATCGACCAGGCGCGGGTAACCGGACACCACCAGGTCGATGAACAGTGCCAGTAGGGTGGTAATTGCGATGAACAGGATGAAGATGCCGATCCCGGCCAGGATCATGTCCGTTGAACGGTTCTTCCGGGAGATCGAAGCGTAGTTCACACCGGACTGCACATTATCGGATAGTGTTTTCATGTCTAGCAGTCCTCAGTACGCCTGGCGGAAGCGGCGGCGCAGATAAAATCCGATCAGGTTGAACACCAGTGTCAGCAGGAACAGCACCAGACCCGCTGCAAAATTCGACTGGTAGGCGATCGATCCATGACGAACATCACCCAGGGTCACCTGCACGATAAACGTAGTGATAGTGGCTGCACCTTCCATGGGGTTGAAGGTGAAGTGCGGCATCTGGCCCGCAGCAATCGCCACCACCATGGTTTCCCCCACCGCACGCGACATGGCGAGAACGAACGAGGCGGTGATACCGGAGATGGCCGCGGGAATCACCACGTTAAAAGCGGTGTGGAATCTCGAATAGCCGAGCGCGTAGCCACCTTCGCGCAAGCCATTGGGTACAGCGCGCATCGCGTCTTCGCTGAGCGACGTCACGTACGGAAGAATCATGATGCCAAGAACCAGACCCGGCGCAAGCATGTTGAAGCCAGGCAGCTCAGGGAAAATCTGCTGCAGCATGGGCGTTACCAGCAGCAAGGCGAAATAGCCGTAGACGACCGTAGGAACGCCTTCGAGTAGCTCGAGAACCGGCTTGATGACCTCACGCACCTTGTCCGGTGCGTACTCACTCAGATACACGGCGAGCAACAGGCCAAACGGGATGGCGATGGCCAGAGCGATACCGGAAACCGTCAGGGTGCCGGAAAGCAGCGGCCAGATGCCGAATTCAGGATTGGCGAATACCGGCGTCCAGGTTGTGGACGACACGAATTCCCAGAGCGATACATGCTCGAAGAATGCCAGCGACTCGCTGACCAGAACATAAACGATACCCACGGTGACCAGCACCGATAGCGCGGCGGAGGCCCACAATATCGCCCTGGCTAGCTCGTTGATGAATGCACGCCGGCGCATGAAATGAGGCGAAACGGTGAAGCTGCGTTCGTGCCCCTGGTTGGCGGTAACGGTCTCGGTCATCGATCAGGCTCGTTTCGAAATCTGCTGGATGTGAATGTGACAAAGCGGAGGCCGTGGCCCCCGCTTTCTCAACGGTAGTGCTTAGTAGTGTTTCTGACGGTTCAGAGTCTCGACCACGTCGACGCCGACTTCTGCGCCTTCGTAAGCGGTACCGACTTCGCGCTCTTTCAGGACGCGCTGGGCAGCCTGATACACCTTGTCGCCCATCGGAACGTAGCCAGCTTCCTGGACCAGTTCAGTGTTGTCCTGCGACAGCAGGAACGACGCGAACTTGTCTACGTGAGGCTTGTTTTCCAGCGAAGACTTGCTCGCGTAGTAATACAGCGGACGCGTCAGCGGCTGGTAGCTGCCGTCGCCAGCGGTTTCCAGGCTCGGCTCAACCGGGTCCTTGCCTTCGTAGGCAATCGGCACGGCCTTGAGCTTGTTCTTGTTTTCTTCGTAATAGGCCAGACCGAAGAAGCCCAGTGCGTTGCGGTCGTTCGCTACGCCCTGAACCAGAACGTTGTCGTCTTCGCTGGCAGTGAAGTCACCACGGCTGGAGTGCGCCTTGCCGACGATAGCGGTAGTGAAGTAGTCATAGGTACCGGAGTCGACGCCAGGGCCGAACAGAGTCAGCTTGCGGTCAGGGAAGCTATCGCGAACCTGGCTCCAGTTGTTGATCTTGCCTTGTGCTTCCGGCTCCCACATGGTCTTGAGCTCTTCCACGGTCAGGTGGTTGACCCAGTCATTCTGCGGGTTGATAACGACGGTCAGGGCGTCCATGGCCACCGGGAGTTCGATGAACTCGACGTTGTTTTCCTTGCACAGCTGCACTTCTTCCGGGCTGATCGGGCGGGAAGCGCCGGTCATGTCGGTTTCACCACGGCAGAACTTCTTGAAGCCGCCGCCAGTACCGGAAACGCCGACGGTAACGCGGATGTTGCCCTTCTGTTCCGACTGGAACTCTTCAGCCATCGCTTCGGAGATCGGGAAAACTGTGCTGGAACCGTCGATTTGAACGGTATCGGCCGCGTAAACGGCTTGTGCCAACAGGCTGCTCGCCAGAACAGCGGTAACCACCAGACCCTTCTTCATGCTTTTTCTCCAGTTTTACATTGTCATCGGTACTAACGACCAAGGCACTTGTATCAACGCTCGAATCTCGTCCTGAGACGCTCCATAGCAAGCACTGGAGCAAACGTTATGGGAGGAACGTGACAATCGTATTCCGGAAATATGACAGTTATGTGAAGGCTCGATGGCGAAGGGAACTTTTCGAAGGGCTACCTGCGAATCATTGAGAGGAGCCCGTCAATCCCTTAAGATACGCGCTCTTGACGGCTGTCAACAGACCTCCGCCAGGCGTTTCTGCCCAAAACAACTACAAAGACTTCGACGAGAATTCCATGCACGATCTAGACAAGGA
>CAYZFU010000015.1:23110-23726 GCA_964477725.1 uncultured Halopseudomonas sp. | reverse complement strand
GAAAGGCGATCTGGCGCTCAAGGTCACCGCGCTCCCGCGCGACTGCAACAGCTTCGGCGACATTTATGGGGGCTGGCTGGTGTCGCAGATGGACGTGGCCGGTACCGGTACCGCCTCGCGTATTGCGCGCGGGCGTGTCGCGACGGTGGCGATTGATCGCATGGGTTTCATGGTGCCGGTTCCGGTTGGCGCACAATTGGCCTTCCACAGTCACGTGCTGGACATCGGCCGCAGCTCGATCAAGATCTGCGTCGAGGTCTGGAGCGAAGATCTCGCCCATGACGACAGCCGCAAGGTGACCGAGGCGGTGTTCGTCTTCGTCGCCATCGACGATCGCGGTCGTACGCGCGTTATCCCGTCCTGATATCGGTACCGGGCAGGCTTCTTCGCTAACGCTTCCTTGGAATGCTCCTGATGCATGGCCGACTCGCCTCACCTGTACTGAAACTTTCCCGCCTGATCGACACGGCCAACGCCCTGCTCGGTCGCGGCGTCGCCTGGCTGTCGGTTTTGCTGGTGTTACTCACCTGCGCTGTGGTGGTGCTGCGCTACGCCTTCGGTATCGGCGCCACAGCGACCCAGGAACTGATCATGTACGCCCATGCCCTGGTGTTCA
>CAYZFU010000015.1:20331-23051 GCA_964477725.1 uncultured Halopseudomonas sp. | reverse complement strand
GCGGCGGCCTGGGCGGTGCAGCGCGATGCGCATGTGCGCGTGGATATCTTCTTTCGCAGGCATAATGCCCGGCGCCAGGCGCTGACCGATCTGCTCGGAACCTTGCTGCTGATGCTGCCGATGTGCCTGTTCCTCGCCTGGACCTGCTGGGACTACGTCGCCGTGTCCTGGGTACGCGGTGAACGTTCGGCTGATGCCGGCGGCCTGCCCTTCGTCTATCTGCAAAAGAGCATCATCCTGCTGCTGGTCGGCAGCCTGCTGTTGCAGGCGCTGTCGCAAATCATCAAGACACTGTGCGTGCTGAGCGGCCATTTGCCTATGCACCTGCAACCTGACCACGCCGAGGCATTGTGATGGGCGCAGAGTTCATGGCCGTTCTGCTATTCATCTGCCTGTGCCTGGTACTGATGGCGGGTTTTCCGGTCGCCTTTACCCTTGGCGGCGTGTCGCTGCTGTTCGCAGCCGCCGGCTCGCTGATGGGCACTTTCGAGCCGAGCTTCTTCGGCGCCCTGCCCAGCCGCCTGTTCGGCACCATGAACAACCAGACGCTGCTGGCCGTGCCGCTGTTCGTCTTTATGGGCGTGATGCTGGAGAAGTCGCGCATTGCCGAAGACCTGCTTGATGCCATGTCGCGCCTGTTCGGCGGGCTGCGTGGCGGCTTGGCCATTTCGGTATGCCTGGTCGGTGCTCTGCTCGCTGCCAGCACCGGTATCGTCGGGGCTACCGTCGTCACGCTGGGCCTGCTGGCGCTACCGACCATGCTGCGTCGCGGCTACGATCCGGCGCTGGCCACCGGCACCCTCGCTGCGACCGGTACGCTGGGCCAGATCATTCCACCGTCGATCGTGCTGGTGCTCCTGGGTGACGTACTGTCCAGCGCTTATCAACAGGCGCAACTGCGCATGGGCATCTTTTCGCCGAAGACGGTCACCGTGGGTGATCTGTTCATTGGTGCGCTGCTGCCGGGGCTGATACTGGTCGGCCTGTATTTGCTGTACCTGATTGGCACGGCGATCCTCAAACCCAAGGCGCTGCCTGCCCTGCCGCCAGAGGAGCGCGGCCAGGTCAGCGCTGCCCGGCTGTTGACCAGTCTGGTGCCGCCGCTGCTGTTGATCATGTCGGTGCTTGGCTCGATTCTCGCCGGCATCGCCACACCGACCGAAGCCGCCGCCGTCGGCGCGCTGGGCGCCGGCATTCTCGCCGCGTTCAAGCGTCAGCTCAGCCTGCAGCGCCTGCGTGAGGTCGCCTACGCCACCACCGAAATCAGCGCCATGGTGTTCCTGATCCTGATCGGCGCCTCGATCTTCTCGCTGGTGTTTCGCGGCTTCGGTGGCGAAGACATGATCCACGAGGTGTTCGCCCAACTGCCGGGTGGGGCTTTCACCGCCACGCTGCTGGTCATGCTGGTGATCTTTCTGCTCGGCTTCATTCTCGACTTTATCGAGATCACTTTCGTGGTCGTGCCCATCGTCGGCCCGGTATTGCTGGCCATGGGTGTCGATCCGATCTGGCTGGGCGTAATGATCGCGCTGAACCTGCAAACGTCGTTTCTGACGCCGCCCTTCGGTTTCTCGCTGTTCTACCTGCGAAGCGTTACGCCACCGAGCGTGCCGACCAGCGCCATCTACCGTGGCGTACTGCCGTTCATTGCCATTCAGATTGCGATGCTGGCGATTGCCGCGATCTGGCCGGGGTTGATTACCTGGCTGCCGGGCATGCTGGGGCGCTAACCGCGGTGTATCGCGCCAGTCGCACCAGGGCGTAGCACGGGCAAGGGCAGCAGACTGGCGGTCATCGGTTTGCGCGCCTCGCCCAGCCGCGCCGGCAGGACAGTCTCAAGGCAAGGGGCCGATACGCGCCACCCAGGCCGGGCGGGCAGCGATTGCAGCGTACAGCGCATTTGCGCCAAGCAGCGTCAGCAGCAGGCCCGCGCCCGTCACCATCCAGTCCGGTTGCGGATGCGCTGCGCTCAGATATATGCCGCAGCCCAGCAGCACTAGGCCCAGCGCGGCGGTCACACAGCGATACGCGCCGGAGGGCCGGCGATCGATATTGGACGTCATCTCGGTGTACCTGCCTTTGGCTTCGCGTTTTTCGGCTCCCGTTCACGGCTCGCTTGGATCCGACTATTCCGGGAAGCGCTCGAACGCCGGCAACTGATCCAGATGTTGCATCCAGCTCTGCCGCTCGGCGGTCTGGATTTGTATCTGTGGCGCTAGCAGTTCGGGATCGTCCAGGGTAGCGGTCTGCACGTCGACAACGCCCGGCAGGTTGACCGCATTGTAATAGAACAACCCACTGCCGCACTCCGGACAAAAGCTGCGCACGGCGCCTCCCGAGCCGTTGATGCTTTTCGGCTGGCCCTGGGTAACCTTCAACGCTTCTTCGGGAAACATGGCCCAGGACACCGCAGCCGCGCCGGCGCTGCGCTGGCAGTCGCGGCAATGACACAGGGCAACCACATTCGGCTCGCCTGACAGCTCGTAACGAACGGCTCCGCAATAACAACGTCCCGTATGGTTCATCACGCTTCCTCGGTTGGCAGGGGTGACGCTCGATCACCAGATAAATAGAACAATAAGCATACAGACGAGTACAACGACAGCCGTCAGTAGCCGGGTCATCGACGACTGGCCTATGCGGTCGGCCCGGCGCACGGCGTTTGGTTCTGGGTTTGCTACTTCATCGCCGGCTCGCGCTTCATAGTCGGCGATCAGTCG
>CAYZFU010000015.1:5339-20321 GCA_964477725.1 uncultured Halopseudomonas sp. | reverse complement strand
CCTCATCAGCCACATGCACCACGGCAAAGTCCTGCACCGCCATATCGCCGATGGCACCTTGCAGATAATGGCCGCCGACAAAGGACTCGAGCCCGTTCGCCTGCAGCATGCCGGAAACAATATGGGCTTCGGTGATATCGCTGGCGCGGTAGATGAGTTGCATGGCGTTCTCTTTCTGCGGAACATTTCGCGGCCTGCGACAGTTCCTATCGAAGTTATAGATGGTGATGGGGATATCAGCCACAGCGGCGCGGCTCACCGATGACGCACCTGGACGAACGCTCCACGGAAAAGCAGCGAATCGCCGAGCGTGGGCTGAGCGGTGAGATTCTCTGACGGGGATGTCTGCAACCTATCTCAGGCGCATTCCTTGCGCCCCAAGCGCCTGCGCCGTTACCTGAACAACCAGCGCTGAACCAGGCGGGTATAGCGCGGCATGATGACATAGACCATCAGAAAGACGATCACCGCCGTGACCAGCAGCGTGGACAGCACGCGGCTACCGGCAATGCCGAGCCACTCGAGGACCGGGCCGAGCAAGTACGGCACGCCCAGCACCAACGGAAAGATTGCCGACCAGGTCAGCAGATACTGCTTCCACCGGGTGGGCAGTTTCGCCTTTGCTCCGGCCGGAGCGAACCAGAAATCCAGACCGCTACTGATATAAAAGTCATCCGGCGCGGCAAGCAGCGGCCTGACCTTCTCGATCAGCCGCTCACGTTCGCTGGACTTCATCCAGGCGCGCAGATGCTCGGCGGTATCGAAGCGAATGATCACTGTGTAGGTTTCGGTCAGCCCTGGCAGCGGGCGCACGATGTGCCAGTCCAGGTGCCCGGGCGCCGCACGGCATGTCGGCGCGATCTCATCCAGCCAACGCTCGTACTCGGCGTGCCTGTCGCTGTGCACGCGGTGCGTGATGACTGCTGTCGCCCCCACGTCCCGGGTATCGACCGATTCACTGGTCATAGCGTCTCCCCTTTTTGATACTGGATCAGTGTTGCTGCTCGTCTGGCTCAATCGGCCGTATCACCCGGCATGGATTGCCCGCGGCCAGCACACCCGGAGGCACGTCGCGTGTGACCACGCTCCCCGCTCCGATTACTGCTTCAGAGCCAATCTTCACACCGGGACAAATGATAGCCCCGCCGCCGATCCAGACATCAGAGCCTATCTCCACCGGTCTGGCGAACTCCTGCTGCCGCCGCAGCTTCGCCTCGAATGGATGAGTCGCCGTATAGATATGCACACCGGGTCCGAGCAGCGTGTAATCGCCAATGCGCACCCGCGCGGCATCCAGAATGACGCAGTTGTAATTGAAGAACACGCTCTCGCCCAGCTCGATATTGCTGCCGTAGTCGCAATAGAACGGCGGCTGCATCCGCACGCTATCACCGCCGCGCCCAAACAGCTCCGCGAGCAAGCGACGCCCCTCCGGTTCCTGCTCACCCAGCGTAGCGTTCAGCGCCTGGCACAGCCTGGCAGACCGGCTCCGCGCCTCGACCAGCTCCGGATCAAGCGGGTCGTACAGTTCACCGCTGAGCATCTTTTCCCGTTCCGTCGCCATGCGTTGTTCTTTCTCCCATCAACGTGTTCGGTGTCGTTCAGCAGCTTCGACTGTATGGCGCCGAGAAAGTCAGCGAATTGGGGGTCGTCTGTCTTCTCGCGTACCGGTGGCAAGGACCGCGAATGAGAAGGTGCTGATGAGAGCATCGCGAGGATCAAGTCTGTCGACCTGGAACGCATCTCGCGAGTCCAACGGTTGCGTCTGCCGAACGG
This sequence comes from uncultured Halopseudomonas sp., assembly GCA_964477725.1. Classification (GTDB taxonomy): domain Bacteria; phylum Pseudomonadota; class Gammaproteobacteria; order Pseudomonadales; family Pseudomonadaceae; genus Halopseudomonas. The sequence goes on along the minus strand of CAYZFU010000015.1, from coordinate 18,545 downwards.
CGATCGCTATCATGCCGGGCATAAGTGGATTGGGGGTGCCCGGTCGGCGCTATAGCCTCGGTGAGTTGCATCGGGGCTTTTCGCTTCCTGCGGCGACAAAACCCCATTTGGCGTTCCCCCTGTTCTGCCCTCTCTCGCCACTTCTAGCTCTCTTCGTAAGCTCGCTCTATCACCGGCAGAGCCCGACCCACCCGGCCAGTGCGTCAGCGCTATTGTCGCCTAGACGAAATAATTTGATGTCAATCATGCGACGAATCACTGCTGGGTAGCTTGGCCGCTTGCTTGCCGAGCTTCTTTTCTTCCGATTTTACCCGCCGCTCCAGCTTCTTCAGATCTTCTTCAGCCGGCAGATGCTCGGGCTGAATTCCTCGCTCACCGAGCATGCCTCGAACGCTGAGGTTGTTCTGTACGTGTTCCCCAGCAATGGCCCGCTCGCCCTTCAGATCGGCTTGGCTGACGTTGTGATTGGTCATTTCCGTTGCAAGGTTCTTGGCGGCAATGGTCAGCGTTGGCAGAAAATCAGCCAATGGCCGCGTCTTGACGATGCCGTAGCGATCTTTCATGGCCTGGGTCGTACGGCCACCGAACAGAGCCTGATCGCCCTGCGAACGAATCCGTCCGAAGCCAGCATCGTCGACGCCTCGATCATAAAGACTTTGGGACAGCGCCTTTTCCGATTCGCGGAGCCGATCTCTCGCCTCAAGCCGCGCCTGAAGCTTCATGCGGTCTTCGATCAGCTCCTGCTTGCGGGTCTGAACCGCGAAGTAGCTCTGGGCAAAGGCGATCTCGGATTTACGTGAATCTCCGTTCTGGGCTATCAGATAGCAGGCGTAGCGAGTGAGCATGAAGTCGTCCACTGGCCGCTCGGCGCCGCTACCAAGCGTGACCATTTTCGTGACGCCACGAAAATGGTCCCCAACGTCGAACCCCGTACCGCTACAGGCCTCCATCGCCTTGTTCACCACGGTTAGAAAGTTTTCCCAGCGAGCATAGCCAAGCGGTTCCTGCAGGTCCCGGGCAAACCAAAACTCGATGTCGGATTGAGCGTCAGCTCGCTGCGCCAGATCGTCCAAGCTGTGGTGAAGCTGCTGCAGTTGCTTGTCCATTAGCTATGCCTCCGTATAGGTCGTCATCATGAAGCTCCGCTCTTGCGGCGTTTTGAAGGAGTACCGGCGGCCCGCTCGGCCTTGATGCGTTCGAGCAGTGCGGCGGCGCTGTTTTCGCCGCTGATCAGCTCGGGATGGTCGCGGCGCCATTGTTCGGTGAGTCCGCCGCGGAAGGCCTTGGCGAGGATGGACTGGGTGAGTTTGTTGACCCGCTCCAGTGCGGCCTGGGCCTGTTGTTCGATGCGATCGGCGTGGGCGAAGAGTTGGTCTACTCGGCGAACGATTTCGGTTTGTTCTTCCTGTGGTGGTAGCGCTATCGGCAGTTCCTTTAAAATCCCGAGATTAAGAATTTCCATTGTTCCTCCGTGGCTAAAGCCACGGAAGAAGCCATGGGCAATTGGACTCTCAAGAAACAGCTGGGTATACCGTCTGTTTATCTCGCGTTGGAGACTCAATTTAACCAGCCGTGGATTTATGATCCCCGGCGCTGCGCTTTCAGACAAAACCAAGATCTTACCGATTGTTCCCACTAGGCTTATTAATATATCGCCGGGCCGGACGGCACATGCCTGAAGCTGGTCATACTTGACTTGATCAACGCAGTAGGTGGCTAGCTTTTCGTCGCCGCTGATCACCTGTTCTTGACCGTACACTTTGTATCCCTGGTCGACACAATCAATTTTTTTCAGAGCAGACCCAAACGGGCCAGCCTTCAATGCGTTGCTACTATGTTCGGCGATGTGGTCGAATGTAATCCACGCCCAACTGTTTGGGATCAGGATCCCGAGGGATGGCGGCTCAGACTTTGGTCCGGCACTGCTTTTTAGTAACTTCCTAGACTTCAAGTCCTCTCGCTCTATCGCCCATAGCTCAAGCTGCTCTCGCACAGATGTGACGCGAGCTGTGCTCCGCCAATCTTCAGTCAACCGCCCACTCACCGCCGCAGCCAGCACGGACTGGCGGAAGCGTTTGAGAAGGTCGGGGATGCGTTCGAGACGGGCTTTGGTGGTTTCCACCTGGGCCAGCAGGGTGTCGAGTTTGTCGGCGATGGCTTTTTGTTCAGCTAGTGCGGGAAATGGAAGCCTTATGGCCCGGAGGGCATCCTGTGAAATGTTCCGCATCGAAAGCTGATTGCCTGTGGCGAGACTTTCGATCTGCGCTCGCGCTTCCCGAGTTTTCAGATACCGAAGAACATACGATTTGAACGACTCATTCATCTCCAGACGCAATACCTTGTCGCTCAGGTAGAGTTGCTTCGTTAGCGTCTTTACCAGAACACAAGCACCTACCAGCTCGAGCGTGTTTGCTCTGGAAATGAGAAGGTCACCTATTTCTACTTTGTGGCTAGGCCACAGATGTTCGTCGCTGAGAAGTGTTTTGCTTTGGCTCTCATCAAACTCTCCCCAAGTAACCGCGCTGATCTTCACCAAGCCTTTTTCACCGCCACTCGGGGGACGCTCATCGCAGCGGACGCTCTTTCCCGTCTGGATGCCTGTCAGAAGGTCACCCAAAGTGCAGACATGCCAATCCGTCGGAAGCGATGTGGTTTCAACCATTACTCGCTCCCCTCCAACGCCACCATCAAGGCCTCCAACTCCCCCAACGCCGCCGTCAGCTCCCCCATTGCCTCCGCCGCCAGCACACTCGGCTCCGGCAGGTTCGCGGCATCCACGCTGTCCTTGTCCTTCAGCCAGCTGATATCCAGCGAGTCGCCCTTGTGTTCGCGGATCCAGTCGCGGCTGAAGCTGCGCCAGCGGCTGTGGGCGAGGCGGTCGTCGACGTTCTGGTTTTCGTCGGTCTCGGCGGTTTCCACCTCTTCGGCGTTGAAGCTCCATTCGCCCTGCTGGCGAGGGTTCTGCTCATAAACGGACTCGAAGGGTTTGAGGTGCTGTTCGGTGAAGGGGGTGCGCTTGCCGAAGCTGGGCATGTTGGTGCGCAGGTCGTAGACCCAGACGTTTTCGGTGCAGCCTTCCTGCTGGAATTTGTCCGCTTCGCTGCCCTTGGTGAAGAACAGCACATTGGTCTTGACGCCCTGGGCGTAGAAGATGCCGGTGGGCAGGCGCAGGATGGTGTGCAGGTTGCACTTGTTCATCAGGTCGCGGCGGATGTCGGTGCCCTTGCCCGCCTCGAACAGTACGTTGTCCGGCAGCACCACGGCGGCGCGGCCGCCGGGCTTGAGGTTGCGGTAGATGTGCTGCAGAAAGGCCAGCTGCTTGTTGCTGGTGTCATAGGTCAGGTCATCCCGCGTGATGCTGGCTTCGCCGCCCTTGCTGGTACCGAAGGGCGGATTGGCGAGGATGATGTCCGCCGCCGGCAGATTCTGCCCGACCTGACCGAGGGCGTTGCCCAGGTGCACCACGCCTTCGTCATCCCCTTCCATGCCGTGCAGCAGGCAGTTCATCAGCGCCAGGCGGCGGGTGTTGGGCACCAGCTCGACGCCGACGAAGGCGCGGTTCTTCTGAAAGCTGGCCTGGGCGGCGGTCAGATCAGTGTAGTCGTCAGTCTGCTCGCGCATGTACTGATCGGCTGCGACCAGGAAGCCGGCGGTACCGGCGGCCGGGTCCTGAATCACTTCGCCTATTTGCGGGCGGATGCAGCGGACCATGGAGTTGATCAGCGCACGTGGGGTGAAGTACTGGCCGGCGCCGGACTTGGTTTCGCTGGCGTTCTTTTCCAGCAGGCCTTCGTACAGATCACCCAGGCCGTCCTTCTGCGCGCTGAACCAGTCGATCTGGTCCAGCGTGCGGATCATCTGTTCCAGGTGGCGCGGCTCGCGCAGGCGGGTCTGGGCATCGGCGTAGATGGCGCTGATCAACTGATCGGCGTGCACCAGCAGGCCATTGCTGTCCTTGCCGGTGGAGAGCGCCAGCAGAATGCGCTTGTAATCATTGAGCAGGTTGAGGCCGGATTTTCCGTTCAAATCGGTCCAGCGGCAGCCTTCGGGCAGGGCGTGCTTCTGCAGCAGGCCTGCTTCGGTGTTTTCGTGCACCATCTTGATGAACAACAGCAGCACCAGCTCGGTGACGTAGTCCGAGTAGTTGATGCCGTCGTCGCGCAGCACGTCGCAGAGATTCCAGAGCTTCTGGACGATGTCGTTGTTGGTCATGGGGTTTCCTGATGCAGCGTTCAAGCCTGCTCGATGAGCAGGGTGCAAAGTGGCTGGTTGATGTAGTAATTGGCGCGGCCGATGCGCTCCTTGTGGAGAAACCCTTCGGCTGCGAGCTGTTCAAGGTATTTGGTTGCGGTTATTCGCGATACGCGGAGGTCGTCCATGACGAACTCGATTTTGGTGTAGGGATGGTTGAACAGATTGTTCAGCAACTCCTGACGATAGAGCTTGGGCAATTGCTGGCGCATACGCTGCTTGTATTCCTGCATCAGCTGCTTTATCTGGCCGATCAGGCGTATGGTGGCCTGCGCGGTGTCGATCACCGCTTCCAGCATGTAGAGCAGCCAGGGCTCCCACTCGCCGGTTTCGCGCACCTGCTGAAGCTGCTGGTAGTATCCTGCCTTCTCCCGGATGATGTATCGGCTCAGATAAAGAACCGGAAGATTAAGCAGATCCTTGGCAACCAGATACAGGATGTTGATGATCCGCCCCGTTCGTCCGTTGCCATCGTAAAACGGGTGAATACTTTCGAACTGATGGTGGATGACGGCCATCTTGATCAGCGGGTCAGCATCGCAGAGCTCGTCGTCATTGATGTATTCGACCAGGTTCGCCATCAACACTTCGATTTCGCGAGCATCCTGCGGCGGGACGTAGACTACCTCCCCTGTCCGGGTATTTTTCAGCTCGGTGCCGGGCAAGCGCCGCAATCCGGCGCGATTGTGCTCCAGCTGTTGCTGAACCTCGAGGATATCTGCCAGGCGGATCAACTTGCTACGGCGCACAGTCTGAAAGCTGCGTTTTAGCGCGATGGCGTAGTCCTGCACCTCCTTGGCAGCAGGATTGGCTACGGCCTCGGCAAACAGGTTGGCTTTATAGAGTTCGTCATGGGTGGTGACGATGTTTTCGATTTCCGAGCTGTCCTTGGCTTCCTGCAGGCTCAGCGTATTGATCAGGATGGCTTCGTTCGGAATGCTCGCAGCCACGCCCTTGAGCTCGGCCAGGTAGCGGTGCGCTTCTGCCGTTTTTTTCAGAACCGCTCGGGTTTCCAGATGCTCCATGCCCGCTAAAGGCAGTTTTTCAATCGCGTTGGGCATGGGGGCCACTCATGGTCATGTATAGACAATGCGGCTTTTTCGACATGAAGGTTGGCTCATGTATACGAAACCCGAAAAAGTATACACGTCAGCCTCCACATATATAGTTTTTCCTATTTTCTATACATGAGCCTGAAACAGCTACGCACTCTGCTGCGGCCAGAGCGCATCACCCAGCTCCTTCAGCACCGCGTCCAGCTTCTCGCCCAGCACCCGATCCAGCTGCTTCGCCCCGCCCTGCTCGGCAAAACGGTTGTTGACGAAGTCTCGGTCGAGGATGACTTCGTGCACCAGCTGCCTGGCCAGCCGCGCCAGCCATTGGCGCTGGGCTGGCGTCCAGGGGTGCTGGCGGTAGATCTGATCCATACCCTGGGCGACGCGGGTCTCGAAGGGCAGCAGGGCTTCGCCCAGGGCGGCGCGGCGAATGTGGCCGATGATGCTGGCGGCGATATCCTGGTTGGTTTCATGGCGCACGGCGCTCTGCAGGCGGGCTTCGGAGTAGCCGGCGCCGTCCAGCAGCAGGCGGATTTCGCGCAGCTGTTCGCGGGTCAGGTCCCGCGGGCGGGTAACCACCACCTTGAGCGCGGCGGACTGGTTGATCTGCTCGCGAATGAACTGGTTGAAACTGTCGAGATAGTCCGCCGGTTTGCTGTGCACGCCGTAGGTCTGCTTGCGCTCGCGGATTTCATCGGCATGCTGGGAGATGACCGGCAGGCGCTCGCTGCCCAGTAGCGCTGCCACCTCGCCCAGCTGGTGCAGCAAACCGCCCTGCTGGCGGATGAAGTCGGCCGCAGCCCGGGGGCCGAGCTGCTGCAGGTGGGTATGCAGGTTTTTCGGCTCCACGCCCCACAGCTCGCCCAGCTCGCCCAGCTTGTCCTTGAGCGTCGGGTTGCGCTCGGCCTTGCTTTCGGCCTTGCGCAAAACGCGCATGAGTTTCTGCCCCAGCTGGCTGAGGACCACATCGGCCTGGGTTCTGCCCGCTTCATCGCCCGGGCTGTCGAGCGCCTGTTCCAGCGTTTGCGCGTCGGTCAGCTCGCCGGCCAGCTGCTCGATGCTGATGCTCGGGTCCTTTACCAGCGGCTGCATAGTGTTGACGCTCTGCAGGGCGGCGTAGATGTCCACCGGGTCGTAGATGCGGAAGACGGTCTTGCCGATCTCGTCGCAGCGGCGGGTGGCGCGGCCGATCATCTGCTCGTAGAGAATCCGCGATTTGACCCGGCGCATGAACACCAGATTGCAGATGCGCGGCACGTCGATGCCGGTGGTAAGCAGGTCCACGGTGATGGCGATGTTGGGATAGCGCTCGTTCTTGTACTGCTTGATCAGCTGGTCGACCTTGTCGCTCTGGCCGGTGATCTTGGCCACGGCGGCCTGGCTGTATTCACTGCCGTACAGATCGCCGAAGGCGGTATCGAGCAGGCGCTTGACCATATCGGCGTGCAGGTCGGTGGCGCAGAAGACCAGCGTCTTCTCATCACCGAAGGGGTCGAGTTCCTGAACCAGCTGCTCGCAGATGACCCGGTTGAAGTTCTCGTTGATCACGCCGCGGTTGAAGGCATCGACTTCGAAGTTGAGTTCGTCGTCCAGCTCGGCGGTTTCGATGGCGCCGGTCTGGGTGTTGACCACCTCGATCTCTGCGCCTTTCTCGAAGCGGATGCCGTTCTGCGTCAGCAGGGTTTCATAGCGGATTGGTGGCTCGTGGTCGATCAGCCAGTCATCCGCGACGGCTTCGCGGTAGGAATAGGTATATACCGGCTTGCCGAAGATTTCGCTGGTGTGTCGCGCCGGGGTAGCAGTCAGGGCGATCTTCACCGCATCGAAGTAATCCAGCACGCGCCGGTAGCTGGACAGGTACTGGGCGGCATCGCGGGTGGCCAGCTCGCCTTCGGTCATTTCTTGATCGAGGGTGTACCCGCGGTGGGCCTCGTCGACGATGATGCAGTCGAACTGATCCACCGGCGGGGGCCCGTCGCTCATGAACAGGCGGCGGGCCATAGCCTGCACCGTGGCGACCTGGATGCGCGTTTCCGCCTCGGCGGCCATGTCGCCCAGCTCGGCGACGTTGTAAATCTGCGACAGGCTGTGATTCTGCTCCAGCGGCGCTTCATGGAAGGCATCCTGCGCCTGCTTGCCCAGGGTGGTGCGGTCGACCAGAAACAGTATCCGGCGAAAGCGCTCGGCTTTGAGGAATCGGTACATCAGGCCAATGATGGTGCGGGTCTTGCCAGTGCCGGTGGCCATCGCCAGTAGCGCGTTGCGCGCGCCCGCGGCCAGGGCGGCTTCGGTCGCCAGAATCGCCTGCTGCTGGTAGGGGCGCAGGCGCAGATAGCCGAAGGGTTCGGCCTGCAGTGCCTGCTCGGCCTCCTCCTTGCTGCGCGTGAGCAGATCCCTCAGGCCCTGAGGGGTATGAAACGCCTGCAGCGCCCGGCCGGTATTGGCCGACTCGCGCAGGTCGCGAAACCAGGTGCCGGACTGCTCTGCCAGCTGCGGCACGAAGGGCCGGCCGTTGCAGGAATAGGCGAACGGCACCTTGTAATGGCCGTCGTGCTCGTCCGGCCAGGCAATGGTGCGACCGGCCAGCTCCCAGGCGCCGATCAGTGGCGGTGCGACCTTGCAGCCACGACTGTAACGCTCGGCCTGCCTGAGCTTGCCGGCGACATTGAGGTTTTCCTTCTTGGCTTCGACGACCGCGATGGGCGTCAGGCCGTTGAACAACAGATAATCGGCGCGACCCTCCTGGGTGGGCCATTCGGCAATGGCACGGTTGGCACCCTTCTCCGGCCTCGCACCTTTGCTGTAGGTCAGTGCCTGGGTGTCGGCCTCCCAGCCAGCTTCGACCAGATGCTGGTCGATGAGAATGCGCGTGAGGTCTTCGCTCAGCACGATCTGCTGGCTGGCGCGGTAGGTGCGCTGGTTCAGTCGCTGACGCCGCTCGGCGACTTGCGCATCGCCCTGCGCCGCCAGTTGCTTCTGCAGGGCCTTGATCTGCTGTTCATATTCGGCGCGCTGCGTGGCGAGCGCCTGTTCCTGGGCGGCAGCCTGCTGACTCCTGGCCCGGACTTCTTCATCCATGGCCAGGGCCAAGGCTTCGTATTCGCGTTTCTCGCGGCCGATGAGTTCGTTGAGCTGCTGGCTGGTATCGATCTGAATGCTCGCCTGCTGCAGCTCATGGCGCAGCTGCTCGATCTCGGTCTGCAGGCTGCGCAGTTGCTCGCTGGGGTCCGTGGGCGCGACGAAAGCGCCTGGCTTGAAAGCAGCGCCCGTCTTGCCGAAGGACTGGTGAAACCACACCGCCAAAGCGCGAGCGACCTTGAGGCCGTCGAGCGCTTCCTTGTGGCGGGTACGAAACTGGTGGGTGGCTCGGTTCCCCTCGACCCGCAGGGTATGGAATAGCTCAAGCACCACCGGCTCGAGGCGCAACTCGCGGTTGATGCGGTACAGCAGGTCGACCTGGGAGGTCTGCTCGTCGAATTCGAGGCCGGCCTTTGCGGCTATATGCTGCGCCATCGCCTCGCCGAGCTGGCGCAGCTTGATCAGGGTGGTGTTGGGGTCGCTGGAAAAGGCCCGCTCGGCCGCGGCCGCCAACTGCGCGAACAATGGATCGTGTTCGCTGAGAAAAGCGAAATTGATTGAAGTGTCTGGCTCAGTCCCTTGCACGACGGCTCCCTGCGCTGCGTTGGCTGCCGCCAGCTTAGCGCAAACTGCGCGCGCAGTGGTGGTACCGGCGAGGGACAACGGAGCGATTGCGAAAGGATAAGGCAAAGTCGTGCGGAGATGCATCCAGGCGATGCGGGGCATCGCATCGCGCCGGGGACGCTGCTCCCACAGGGTGGGGAGCAGGCAAGAAGAGGTGCTTAGTGCCGCAGGCCGTACATGGCCTGTTCGCTGATGGCGTGGTACGCCGAGACCTTTTCACGGAAGGCTTCCATCGAATCCCATACCTGGCGGGTCAGCTCATCGATGTTGGCGGTCTCTTCGAGTACCTGGGTGGACAACTCACGCAGGCGGTCGAGGACCGGTTCGGGCAGCTGGCGCAGCTGTACGCGGTGCTCGGTGACCAGGGTCTGCAGGGCTTCGGCGTTGCGGCGGGTGTACTCGTCGAGCATGGCCTGGTTGGTCGAGCGGGCAGCCTGGCGGACGACGGCCTGCAGATCGGCCGGCAACCCTTCCAGGGCGGCCTGGTTGATGCTCAGCTCCAGCACGGCGCAAGGCTCCTGCCAGCCGGGATAATAGTAATACTTGGCGGCCTGATACAGGCCGAAGGCGAGGTCGTTGTACGGGCTGACCCAGTCGGTGGCGTCGATCACGCCGGTTTGCAGCGCGGGAAAGATCTCGCTGCCGGGCAGGTTGACCGTGGTGGCGCCGGCGCGGGCGAGCACTTCGCCGCCAAAGCCGGGCATGCGGATCTTCAGGCCTTTCAGGTCATCAACGCTGTGGATTTCCTTGTTGAACCAGCCGGCCATCTGCACGCCGGTGTTACCACAGGGCAGCGGCACCACACCCATCTCGGCATAGGCTTGCTGCCACAGCTCCAGCCCGCCGCCCTCGTACAGCCAGGCGTTCATTTCCTGCGCATTCAGGCCAAAGGGTACGGCGGTGAAGAACGGCGCGGCCGCGCTCTTGCCCTTCCAGTAATAAGCGGCGCTGTGGCCGAGCTCGGCGGTGCCGTTGGAAACCGCATCGAATACTTCCAGCGCGGGGACCAGCTCACCAGCGGCGAATACCTGCACGCTCAGTCGACCGCCGGAAAGTTCGTTCACGGTATCGGCAAAGCGCTGCGCTGTGGTACCCAGTCCAGGGAAGTTCTTCGGCCAGGAGGTGACCATTTTCCACTTGAAGCGCTGTTGCTGGCTGGCCTCGCCCGAGCTGGCTGCCTGCTTCTGCTCATCGCCCTTGCACCCGGCCAATGCAGCGGCGCCGAGACCAAGGCCGGCGGCGGTAAGGATTTGACGTCTTTTCATGGGCCAGGCTCCAGGTGCATTGCTTAAGTTCGATAGATGATCGTCTGGTGGTATACGGACCAGCGGGGCGGAATTCTACACTCGTTCCAGGGCCGAGCGCCTGCTCACTCAGCCGCCTGCCAACATGTTCATGACCAGGCGGATCATCGTGTCCTTGTTGGCCGGGTCCGACTCGGCTACCAGCAGGGTCAGGGCAGCGAGACCAACATCATTGATCACCGGCTCGCCGGAGGTTGTCAGAAGACGTCCATTGCGGTGCAGAAAATCGACAAATAGAAAGGCGGCGCTGCGCTTGTTGCCATCCGAGAACGGGTGGTTTTTGATGACGAAGTACAACAAGTGTGCGGCCTTGGATTCGACGCTAGGGTAAGCCGGCTCGCCGAAAACGGTCTGATCGAGGTTACCCAGCAGCGAGGCCAGACCATCACCGCGATCCCGAGCAAAGAGGTCAGTGGCCTCGCCACGAGCGATGAGTTCGGTCTTGAGGTTGTCGAGGGCGGCGCGGCTTCTGACAAATCAGGCAAGGCACCGCCAGGCTGCGCTTCAGGGTCGGTCAACAGACCCTCGTCGTAGCGCTGCAACAGAAGAAAGGTCTGCGCGTAGCGGCTGACGATATCGACCAATCCGCGACCGCTCTGAGTATCCAGCGCCGGGCTCCGCGCTGCCTTGCGCACCAGCGCCAGCGCGGCCTCCAGCTCACGGGCGTTGGTTTCGAAGCGCTGCTGATTCAGCGTCCAGCCTCGAGTCAGGTGATCGCGCAGGATGCGGGTGGCCCATTGGCGAAAGCCAGTGGCCCGGGTGGAGTTCACGCGGTAACCCACGGATATGATGGCATCCAGGTTGAAGTACTGCATCTGATAGGTCTTGCCATCAGTCGCAGTTGTTGCATTTTTTGCAACAACTGCGTCCCGGTCCAGTTCCCCATCGTTGAAGATGTTGCTCAGATGTCGCGAGATGCCGGACTTGTCGCGGTCAAAGAGTTCCGAAAGCTGCTGCAAACTCAACCAAACGGTCTGCTGGGCGGCGTCTAGCCGCACTTCCACACTATTATCAGCCCCCTCATAAATAACAATCGGGCTCTGCTTCGTTTCACTTTCGCTCATGCTCCAACCTCCTCCATGAAATGATTCGGTCTGAACTACAGCGCCTCCAACTTCGCATAGGCGACCATCAGCCACTTGCTGCCTTCACTATCGAAGTTCACCTGGATCCGCGCCTGCGCGCCGTGACCTTCGTAGTTGAGCACTACGCCTTCGCCGAATAGCGAGTGCATGACGCGCTGGCCCAGGGCAAAGCCGGTGCTCTCGCTGGCTTCCTGCTGGAACATGTTGTTCTTCGGTCCGAACGGGCGGCTGACCTGGCTGCTCAGGCGCACTTCCTTGATCAGCTCCGGCGGAATCTCACGCACGAAGCGCGAAACCTTGTTGAAGGTCTCGCTGCCGTAGAGGCGGCGTGTCTCGGCCCATGTGATCACCAGTTGCTGCATGGCGCGGGTGATACCTACATAGGCCAGGCGGCGCTCTTCTTCCAGCCGGCCGGGCTCTTCCAGGCTCATCTTGTGCGGGAACAGGCCCTCTTCCACCCCGGCGAGGAACACCAGCGGGAATTCCAGACCCTTGGCGCTGTGCAGCGTCATCAGCTGCACGCTGTCTTCGTGACGATCGGCCTGGGTTTCGCCGGCCTCCAGCGAGGCATGGGCGAGGAAGGCCAACAGGGTGCTACCCTCCTCTTCCTCTTCGATCACTTCGTTCTCGAAGCCGCGCGCGGCGGAGACCAGTTCTTCCAGGTTCTCGACGCGGGCCTGGGCCTTGTCGCCCTTTTCGTTTTCGTGAAAGCGCAGCAGGCCGCTATGCTCGATCACCTGCTGGGTCATGCTGTACAACGGCAGGCCTTCGACGCGCAGGGCGATGTCTTCGATCAGCTGCAGGAAGGACTGCACGGCATTGCCGGCGCGGCCGGTCAGACGCTTGAGGTCGATCAGATCGCAGGCCGACTGCCACAGCGACACGTCCTGCTCGCGGGCGTGCTGGCGCAGCAGCTCGACGGTCTTGTCGCCGATGCCACGGGTCGGCAGGTTGATGATGCGCTCCAGCGCGCCATCGTCGCCACGGTTGGCTACCAGGCGCATGTAGGCCATGGCGTTCTTAATCTCGGCGCGCTCGAAGAAGCGCTGGCCGCCGTAAATGCGATAGGGGATGGCCGCACGCAGCAGCGCTTCTTCCAGCACCCGGGGCTGGGCATTGGAGCGGTAGAGGATAGCGATCTCGCTGCGCGCCAGGCCGCTGGCGATGCCCTGCTCGATGCGCTCGACGATGAAGCGCGCCTCGTCCTGCTCGTTGTAGCCGGCATACAGCGAGATCGGGTCGCCTTCGCAGCCCTCGGTCCACAGCTCCTTACCCATGCGCCCGGCGTTGTTGCCGATCAGCGAGTTGGCGGCGCGCAGGATGCAGGCGGTGGAGCGGTAGTTCTGCTCCAGGCGGATCAGCTCGGCGTTGGGGTAATCAGTCTGGAACTGCTGGATGTTTTCGATGCGCGCGCCGCGCCAGCCGTAGATTGATTGGTCATCGTCACCGACGACCATCAGGCTCGGGTTCTTGCCGGCGATCAGCCGCAGCCAGGCGTACTGCACGGCGTTGGTGTCCTGGAACTCGTCGACCAGCATGTGCCGGAAGCGCGCCTGATATTGCTCGCGCAGGCTGACATTGTCGCGCCACAGCTCCAGCGAGCGCAGCAACAGCTCGGCAAAATCGACCACCCCGGCACGGTCACAGGCCTGTTCGTAGGCTTGGTAGATGCGCTGCATGGTGGCGAGAAACACATCGCCGGCCGGCTGGATGTGCTGCGGGCGCAAACCTTCGTCCTTCTGCCCGTTGATCCACCACTGCGCCTGACGCGGCGCCCATTGATTCTCGTCCAGGTTCAGCTCGCGGATC
>CAYZFU010000015.1:0-5329 GCA_964477725.1 uncultured Halopseudomonas sp. | reverse complement strand
CAAGCGCAGCTGGTCATCGCTATCCAGAATCTGAAATTGCTCGGCCAGTCCCGCTTCGCGCCAGTGCGCGCGCAGCAGCCGGTGCGCCAGGCCGTGGAAGGTGCCCACCCACATGCCTTGCGGCGAGATACCCAGCAACTGCTCGATGCGCTGGCGCATTTCGTAGGCGGCCTTGTTGGTGAAGGTCACCGACAGCACGCTCCAGGGCGAGGCGTTTTCGACCTGGATCAGCCAGGCGATGCGGTGCACCAGCACCCGGGTCTTGCCGGAGCCGGCGCCAGCCAGTACCAGCTGCTGGCCGACCGAGGCGGACACGGCCTGGCGCTGGGCGTCATTGAGCGAGTTGAGCAGATGAGAAATATCCATCGGCGCATTCTACCAGCGAGAGCAGGCGGGCCGGAAGAAATCAGCCCGAGGCGCATTCCAGACGCTAACCGCTACGTTTTTCTACGATTCGGGGGCTGTGCTGGCACCGAGCCGTCGTGTAAGGTGAATCGCAGGGGAGCATCGCCGGCACGTCGGCTGCTTGCGATGACAATGCAATAACAAGAAACGCTTAGCGTTCAGAGGAAGCACGTCACTATGGCGTTTCCGCAACATGGATATCCGACATCGCGTCAGAAGGACCTGCGCATACGGCAGCTTGATCTGCTGTATGAATACTCGCGCCTGCCGCAATGGCTGATCATGCTCGCCGCGGTGGTTACCACTGCGCTGGTCTGGAACCATGTGGCCCATCATCTGCTCATTCCCTGGATGCTGTCGCTTGTGGCCCTGGCCGTTCTGCGCAACCAACTGGTCAAGCGCTACCATGCGGCTAGCGACAGTCACCGTCTGCGCCTGCGCTGGCGCGCGATGTTCTATCTGGGCAATCTGCTCACCGGCCTGAGCCTGGGGATCGGACAGATTCTCATGGTGCCGCTGGATAATTTCGCGGTGCAGGCGCCGGTATACGGGCTGGCCAGCGGCGCGGGCATCTGCGTCGCGGTGATCTATGCCAACCGTTTCCTTGCCTTTGCCAGCTTCGTCATTCCCGCCTTCGTGCCGGCGACCATTTACCTGATGAGCCAGGATGACCCGACCAGCCCGTACTGGGGAATGATGGGCATCACGCTGTTCGGCTGCATCCTTTTGGCCGGTGCGTTCGTCAATCGCTCATCGTTGCGTGCGCTGGTTGCCAGTGAGCACAGCAATGCGCTGGTAACGCGGCTGGAAGAGGCCCGGCTACAGGCCGAAGGACTGAACCAGCAACTGGCACGCGAAATACAGCAGCGTCGCCAGGCCGAACAGAGTCTACGCGAGAGTTACGACATACTTGAGCAGCGGGTGGAACAACGTACCGCTGAACTCGAGGAGGCCGGCCATGCGCTGCGCTCCAACCAGGCGCAGCTCAGCCTCGCGCTCGAGGCCAGTGAGCTGGGCCTGTGGGACTGGGACCTGGCGTCCGATCGGGTCTTTCACTCGCACGTCGAGGAAATTTTCGGCCTCTCGCCAGATGCGGTGCGCAGCATGGAGCAGGACCTGCGCCCGCTGGTACACCCGGACGATGCCGAGCCGGTCCATCAGGCGTTCGTGCGCCACCTGAAGGATCAAACTTCGACCTACCGCATCGAGTACCGTGTCCGTCATGCCGACGGCCGCTGGGTGTGGGTCGAAGATAGTGGCCGGGCAGTCGAGCGCGATGATCAGGGTCGGGTTCTGCGCATGATCGGCACCCGCCGCGATATCACCGCCCGCAGGCACCAGGCCGAGGCCGCGCAGCTGGCCGCAACCGTGTTCGAGGCGACGTCCGAAGGCATCTTCATTCTCGATCCGCAGCTGAACATTCTTACGGTGAACAAGGCATTCAGCGTGATCACCGGATACTCCGCGGACGACGCAATCGGCCGACGCATCATCAACATGGGCATGGAGAAGGACCGCGAGGACTTCGACCGCTTGCGCACGGTGCTGCATGACCAGGATCGCTGGCAGGGCGAGCGCATCGGTCAGCGTCGCAGCGGTGAGCAGTATCCGCAGTGGCTGCAGCTGGCCGTCGTGCGTGACGCAAATGGCCAGATCACCCATTACGTGGGATTTTTTGCCGACCTGACTACCCGCCGCCAAACCGAAGAGCAGGTCAGATACCTGACCAACTACGATCCGCTGACCCAGTTGGCCAACCGCAACCTGTTCACCCAAAGGCTGAGCGAAACTGCCGGACGCGCCCGCAGGACCGGTGAACATCTGGCCGTGATGCATATCGATCTGGACCGCTTCAAATACATCAACGACACCCTCGGCCATGACGTCGCCGACCAGTTGCTGCGCACCGTCGCCAAACGGTTGAACGATCTGGTGCCGGACGCGGAGATTCTCGCGCGGCTGTCGGCGGACGAATTCGTGGTGATCGTCGAACAGCGCACGGCGAACAACGAGCTGGCACGCCTGGCCGAGCGGTTGCTCGAGGGTCTCAAGCGCCCGGTGACCATCGATGGGCACGAGCTGGTGGTCACCGCATCGATCGGCATCAGCCAGTTCCCGCAGACCGCGCGTGACGCGTTGCTGATGATTACCCAGGCCAACCAGGCCATGCAGCACGCCAAGCACCTGGGCGGCAACAGCTTCCAGTTCTTTACCCGCGATCTGCAGTCCTACAGCCTCGAGCGCCTGCAGCTGGAAAACCAGCTGCGCAAGGCACTCGACGAGAACCAACTGGTGGTGCACTACCAGCCCAAGCTGCATCTGGGCAGCGACCGCATTCGCAGCGCCGAAGCCCTGGTGCGCTGGAAGCATCCCCAGCGCGGCCTGATCATGCCCGGCGAGTTCATCGAGATGGCCGAAGAAACCGGCCTGATCCTGGCGTTGGGCGACATCGTTCTGCAGCAGGCCTGTGCCCAGGCCAGCCGCTGGTACCATCAGGGTCCGGCGGCGGTCGCGGTGGCAGTCAACCTGTCGGTTCAGCAGTTGCGTCAGAGCCAGTTCGCCCAGCGCGTACGGGGCATCCTGGAAGAATGCGAGCTGCCGGCAGCGATGCTCGAGCTTGAGCTGACCGAGAGCATGCTGCTGGAACAGTCCGACGAGATCACCCGCAATGTGGCCGAACTGCAAAAGATGGGCATTCGCCTGTCAGTGGACGACTTCGGTACCGGCTATTCCTCGCTGGCCTACCTAAAGCGCTTCCCGCTGCATACGTTGAAGATCGATCGTGCCTTCGTGTCCGGACTGGATGAGGAAGGCCGCGATGCGGCGATTATCCGCGCGATCATCGCCATGTCGCACAGTCTGGGGCTGAACGTGGTGGCCGAAGGTGTCGAACATCACTCACAGCTGGCCTTCCTCAAGGCCAACGGCTGTGACGAGGTGCAGGGCTATCTGATCAGCAGGCCGCTGCCGGCCAGGGAACTGACCGCGCTGCTCGAGAGCGAGAGTTCACCCAGCCCGGCGCTGTGAACGCCAGCGTCGCTCGCTCAGCGCTCGTCGAACCAGGCGTGGCCGCTGCGTTCGAGCAGACTGTCTGCCGCGTCAGGGCCACGACTGCCGGCAGCGTAGCGCTTCGGTGATCGGTAGCAGTCCTGCCAGCCGGCGATGATCGGATCGACCCAGCGCCAGGCGGCCTCGATCTCGTCGCGACGCATGAACAGTGTCGCATCACCCTGGATTACATCCAGCAGCAGCCGCTCGTAGGCCTCCCAGCGCCGTCGCTTGAAAGCTTCGGAAAAATGCAGGTCCAGGTCCACTTCCTGCAACAGCATGCCTCGCCCCGGTGACTTGGCCATCAATGACAGGCTGATGCTCTCTTCCGGCTGCAGACGGATGACCAGCCGATTGCCCGCCAACTGGTCGTTGCTCTGCGGGAACAGCCGGTGCGGCACCGACTTGAACTGCACGATGATTTCGGATTTGCGCTGCGATGTGGCCTTGCCGGTGCGCAAATAGAACGGCACGCCTGCCCAGCGCCAGCTGTCCACTTCGGCGCGCAGGGCGACGAAGGTTTCGGTATTGCTGTCGTGGTCGACGCTTTTCTCGAAGTAGTAGGCTGGCAGGGTTTCTCCGGCGCGGCTGCCCTTGGAATACTGCCCGCGTACGGTGCGGTCCTGTACGTCCATGCCGGTAATCGGCCGCAGGGCTTCGAGCACCTTGAGCTTCTCGTTGCGCACTGCCTCGGGCTCGAAATGTACTGGCGCTTCCATCGCGACCAGGCAGAGCAGCTGCAACAGGTGATTCTGAACCATGTCGCGCATCGCCCCGGCGCGGTCGTAGTAGTCGCCCCGATTCTCGACGCCCACCGTCTCCAGCACGCTGATCTGTACGTGATCGACATGCGCGTTGCGCCAGAGCGGCTCGAACAGCGCGTTGCCGAAACGCAGTGCGAGCAGATTCTGCACTGCTTCCTTGCCTAGATAATGATCGATACGAAACACCCGCGACTCGTCGAATACCTTGCCGATTTCATCGTTGATGCGATTGGCCGTGCTCAGACTTTCGCCGAGCGGTTTCTCCAGCACGATACGCGCGTCGGCATTGGCCAGGCCGACCGAGTCGAGGTGCTGGGCGATGACCGCGAACAGGTTGGGCGTGGTCGCCAGATAGAACACCCGTACGCGCCCAGGACGATCGCCAAGCGCCTTGGCCAGACGCGGAAAGGCGACCCGCTGGGCCGCGTCCAGACTGACGTAGCTGAAGCGCTCGACAAAGGCGTCCCATGTGTCCGAATCGAAGTCGGCCTTGGCCACGTGCTGGCTGACATGACGGCGTATCAGTCGGCTGTAGCTGGCTGCGTCATGCTGGGCGCGGGCCAGCGCGACGATCCGCGTCTGCGGATGCAGATGACGTTCGCGATGGAGGTAGTAGAGGGCCGGCAGCAGTTTGCGCATGGCCAGATCACCGGTGCCGCCGAACACCACGATATCGCATTCGAGAGGGCTATCGATGGGCATGCCGGACCTCCATCAAGGGCAGTGAGGCGCGTTCTGTAGTATAACTACACGACACCCCGTTCTTCGGGTCACCAGAGACTAACACGAAGCCACCGTGAATCTGCTCCAGCACATCGCCGCCAGCCGACAACAGCTGCGCAAATCCGAGCTCAAGGTAGCCGACCATGTCCTGGCCCAGGCGGCGCAGGTCATGCACTCGTCCATGGCCGACCTTGCCCGCGAGGTGGGCGTCAGCGAGCCGACCATCGTGCGCTTCTGCCGGGCGATCGGCTGTACCGGCTTCCAGGACCTGAAGCTGCGCCTGGCCCAGAGCCTGGCGGCTGGCGCCAACTTCGGTCAGTTCTCGATCAGTAAAGACGATAGTGTCGATGAGCTGTCGCAAAAGATCTTCGACACCACCCTGGCAACGC
>CAYZFU010000014.1:24894-26692 GCA_964477725.1 uncultured Halopseudomonas sp. | reverse complement strand
CGCATGCGATGTTCGACGACATCGCCGAGCGCATCATGCAGGCCGGGGCCGACAAGACCTATCTGACCATGAGCGAAGCTGGCACGGGCCTGGCCGAGCAGGTCGACCGGGAGCTTATTCGCCGAGGAGAAATGCTCGGGTCTGCTGCGCCGCCATCGCCGAATCCTCCAGCATGAAGCAATGCCCGCCGGGTACGACATGTTCGCTGACCGCAGCGTTGCGACGCGACAACCTGCGCGCTGACTGGGCCACGAAGGGATAGCTCTGGTCGCCGTGCAGGATACGGGTAGGCACCCGCACATTACCCAACCAGTGCCAGGTTCGACTGGGAAACGACTCGAACACTTCCGCCTCACGGCTCGGCCGGCATTTGAGCGTGACGCCTTGACCTTGCTGCTCCAGTAAGGCGTGGTCGATGTGCGATCGAAACGCAGCTTCCTCCCAACCGCGAAACATCCCGCGGCCATGCAGCGCCTTGTAGGCCGATTCCCGGTCCGGCCAGCTGTCGCGCCGACCCCGCGCCTTGTTCGACACCGGATTCGCACGACGGCCGATCAGCGCCATCAGCGAGCGCATGGCGAGCAAGTGCTGGGGGAAGATCACCGGATCCAGCAACACGGCGCGCCGGAAGACGTCTGGCTGGGTACCCAGCAGCAGGCCACTTAGCACGCCACCGAAACTGTGTCCGCAGGCGTAGCGTGGCACGTCTCCGAAGCGACCCCGCCCTGCCTCGAAGGCTTCCAGCGCCAGCTCCGCATTGCGGTTCCAGCCTAGAAAGGTGCCGCCATGCTCGCTGTCGCCATGTCCCTGGAGATCGCAAAGCCATAAGTCGAAATGCTCGGCGAGCTTCGCCAGAAACGGCTCGTAGGTTCGGCAACAAAAGCCGTTTCCATGCAGGAAATGCAGAAGCGGCTTGCCGCTCGGGGGCGAATACCAGCCGCTCAATGCGAAGCCGGCGGACGTCTTGTGTGACCAGGGGAGCAACATCATGTTCTTGTTTCCACTACAACGGTGCGGTTAACGCGACCTGTGCGATTGATCCTGTTCGTTTTATGCTGGGCCGATGCGCTTTACAAGGACATCAACATGCTGAATACGACAATACACGGCCAGGGGCATCCGCTTGTCTGGGCGCACGGCCTGATGGGCAGTATGGCTCTCGAGTCGGCGACCGGCTGGTTCCATCCGGCTGCCGGGCAAGTGCGCCGCATACGCTATGATGCCCGCGGCCATGGCCAGTCGCCTGGCGGCACCAGTGCTGACCAGCACCGCTGGGATAGACTCGCTCGGGACATGCTGGATGTAGCATCAGAGCATGCCGGACAGGACTGCTTTGCCCTCGGCGGTCAGTCGATGGGCTGCGCTACCGCCCTGTACGCCGCATTGCTGGCTCCGCAGAAGGTAAGCCACCTGGTGCTGGCCCTGCCGCCGACTGCCTGGGCCAGCCGGCCTGCCCAGGTCGAGCGCTACGGCAAGATGCTCGACTTGATCAATGCTCGCGGAGTCGCATCGCTGGTCAGCCTGGCCCGTCAGTTTCCCAGCGTACCTGGCTGGCTTCACCATGCACAGCCGGAGGCCAACGAGCAGGCTCTGCTGGAAATGGCGCGGTTCGACGAACAGCGCCTGACGAAGATTCTCGAAGGTGCGATGCACTCGGATTTGCCGCCGCCCTCCAAACTGGCAACGCTCAGGATGCCGGCGCTTATCCTGGCCTGGGCCGATGACAGCACACACCCACTGGTCACGGCTCGTCATCTAAAAGAAGTGTTGCCGGACGCACGCCTGGTCAAGATCGACA
>CAYZFU010000014.1:5555-24884 GCA_964477725.1 uncultured Halopseudomonas sp. | reverse complement strand
CGTTCGACCAAGTGAAAGCCTGGCCGAACCTCATCGATGATTTCATCGGCACATCCGGCTGAGTAGAGACTCGCGGGTCCTGCCGAACACCCGGCGCTGTATCCGGTCAGAATGAGTATTCGAACCGGCCGAGGTGATCATGCAACAGTCAACCCTGCTTTCGCTGGGCAGCATCAATGCCGACTTCCAGGTTCGCATTGATCGAACGCCCGGCAGCACCGAAACGCTGCTGGCTCATGAGTTCCGTCGCTTTTCCGGCGGCAAGGCCAGCAACACCGCCTGGCTGGGGGCGCTCTTCGACCACGCAAGCTGTCTGCTGGGCCGTGTTGGCGACGATGATCTGGCCGAGCAGGCGCTGGCACCCTTGCGCGACGCAGGCATCGATGTCTCGGCCGTCACCCGCGCAGCCGGCCAGCACACCGGGGTGTCCATGATCACGGTGCCGCCGGATGCGAAAAAACACATCGTCCTTGCAACCAATGCCAACGATGACTGGGACGAGGAAGCGGCTCTGGCGGTGCTCAAGGCTATCGAACATGCCACCCTGCCCGCTTGCCTGGTAGCCGATTGCGAGGTGCCCGCCTGGGTAGTGCAGCGGGCAGTCGAGGCTGCCGGTCGCCGGTCGATTCCTGTCGTACTCGATCCGTCCTTTCCGGACCGGGTGGAATCGAATCTGCTCGGTGAGCTGCTGGCCATCACACCCAACAAAAGCGAGGCGGAAGGACTGCTCGGCCGCGACATCGACTCGCTGGACGATGCGGTACAGGCAGCCCACGATTTGCGTCAGGCCGGGGTACGCATCGTCTGCCTGAAGCTGAGCGACGGAGGCTGTGTACTTGATGCCGGCAAGGGAGCCATGCATGTCCCACCCGGAGACGTGGAGCCTGTCGACACCACCGGCGCCGGTGACAGCTTTACCGGAGTGTTGGCTATCGCTTTGCTTGAAGGACGCGACCCTCTCGAGGCGGCCGCCTGGGCCGTAGCAGCCAGCAATGCCGCGGTCACCGCATACGGCTCCAAGCCGGCGTATCCCACCCGCGACGCAATCGCGCCGGTAGTGCCCGGCCTGATGCGCAGGGCCCGACGTATCGATGGGTAGTGAAGCAAGCGGCTGGCAGGTCGAATTCGATCATTTCGAGCCAATCGACGAAAGACGGCGCGAAGCCTTGCTTGCGCTCGGCAATGGCGTCCTGTCCTGGCGCGCCAGCGCTCCGGAAGCCTCGGCATGCCGAGCGAGTGATGCCTGCCACTATCCCGGACTGTACTGTGCCGGGTGGTATGACAAGGCTCCACGAGACGTCAACGGAACGACGACCGAGCTGGCGGCTCTTGCCAGACTGCCTGATCCGTTCGGACTGAGTATTTCAGCGGACGGACAACACTGGTTCGATCTGCACACAGTCGAAGTGCAGCGCTACCAGCAAAGCCTGCACATGCATGACGGCCAGCTACGCCGGCGAATCTGCTTCGTTTTGGCTGGTCGCACATGGGAGCTCGAGGAGCTGCGCTTCGTCAGCATGGCCAATCCTCATCTCGCTGTCCTGCGCTGGGTGTTGAACCTGCCTGCTGGCATGCAACAAGTGCACCTGCGAACGATACTGGACGGCTCGGTCGACAATAGTCTGATCGACAAGAACCTGGCATACGAAGGCCGCCGCCTGAAGAACGTGCATATCGAAACCAGTCACGACGGCCATGCCACGCTGACCGCCAACCTAACGCCTGCGGGGCGTCGGCTGGCGATGGCAGTGCACACGGATGTACCGGGCGAGGCGCTCGACTGGGACGGGGTACTGCGCCATGATCGGCTGTGCCAGGAAACAACCGTCGCCGCCAGCGGAGAGCAGCGACTGGTCATCGAAAAGCGTGTTGTAGTACTGACCGACCAGCAGGTATCGGTCGACAGCGAACGCGCACGCAAGGAAGTGCTGACTTGCCTCCCGGATCAACCATTCGACGTCCTGCGCACCGAGCATGAGCGGAAATGGCGTGAGCTCTGGTCGACGATGCCAATGCGGCTCAGCAATCACAAGCTCGAGCGCGCCCTGCGGCTGCATGCCTTTCACCTGCTGCAGGCCGTGTCGCCGCATAGCCTGGAACGGGATCAGGGCTTCCCTCCCCGCGGCTGGCAGGAAGGCTATTACGGCCAGGTATTCTGGGATGAGATATTCGCCTTCCCGTTTCTGGTCAGTCATTTTCCGAAACTGGCCCGCGGCCTGCTCGGCTACCGTTATCGCCGCCTGGACATCGCCCGCGAACGGGCTCGCCGCGCCGGGTTGCGCGGTGCCATGTTTCCCTGGCGTAGCGGGTCGGATGGCGAAGAGGAAACCCCGCCGTTCCAGCAGAATCCGCTATCGGGCCGCTGGATGCCGGACCACACGCATCTGCAGTGGCACATCGGATCGGCAATTGCTTACGACGCCTGGCAGCTCTTCCTCGCTACCGGTGACCAGGCTCTGCTAGCCGAGGAAGCCGGCGAGCTGATCCTCGAAGTTGCGCGCTTCTGGGCAAGTGCGGTCGAGTTCGACGAGGCCTCGGAGCGCTATGTCATTCGCGGCGTGATCGGTCCTGACGAATACCACAACCTGTATCCTGGCCGAGGCCGCCCGGGACTGGACAACAATGCCTACACCAACCTCATGGCGTGCTGGACGTTACGCCTGGGTATACAAATGATGGCCAATCTGCACGACGATCAGGCCGCGGCACTGAGGGAGCGAATCGGGCTGCAGCCCAACGAACCGGAGCTGTGGTCTCAGATAGCCGATCGGATGTATCTGCCGCTTCTGGAAAACGGCGTGCTCAGCCAGTTCGATGGCTTCAGCGACCTGCTGCCACCGTCGGACGAATGGTTGCACGACGATCGGCCTCGCCTGGACTGGATGCTCGAAGCCGAGGGAGACCAGTCCGATCGCTACCAGCTGAGCAAACAGACCGATGTCCTTATGCTGTTGCATCTTTTCCCGTCCAGAATCCTGCTCGGGTTGGTCAACCGGCTTGGCTACCGCTTCGATGAAGCCGATCTCCGGCGCACCGCCGAATATCACCTGGGGCACGTCACACACGAGTCGAGCCTATCCACGGTGGTATGTGCCGGTGCGCTCACGCATCTCGATGCCGCGGCTTCGTGGCGATATTTCCTCGAGACGGCAGAAGTCGACCTGGCTGCGCCATCGCGCAGCGGGACTCTGGAAGGTGTACACCTCGGAGCCATGTCCGGCTCGCTCGACGTGCTGCAACGACACTACCTAGGCATCTGGCCGGAGCAGGACGGACTCCACGTCCTGCCTGCTCCCCCTCTCGCGCTTGGCGATGTCGAACAGAAGGTCTGGTTCCGTGGTGCGGAGCTGTCGATTGCCTTGTCAGGCGACGTCTTGACTGTTGTTGTCGAACAAACCCATCGCGGCCCGGTTCCAATTCACCACCCCACCGGCAAGGCCTGGCTTGGTCAGGGCGATGCGCTGATGATTATGGTTCAGCGAAGCCAATGACGACTCGGCCAGTAGCCAGAGCGGGAACATGACCTCGCCGATCCAGTCTCCTGTAGATAGCGGCTTCACGCCGCCCCGAGTAACGGTTTGGTTTCGAGACGTGATTATGTCGAACAAAACAGGACTGCCCCGATTCGCCCTGCATCGTCCCGCTGAGCTTCAGCCGGATACGGTGCCATTGCTGCGTGAATATGCCGAACCGTTGCCAGCCCTTGAAAGCGAAGAGTTCGCCGCGATATTCGATCGATACGGAGCAGCGCGCGTCGTGCTGATTGGCGAGGCAAGCCACGGAACCAGCGAGTTCTACCGCACGCGAGCGGCGATTACTCGTGCTCTCATCGAACGGCACGGGTTCAATATCGTGGCTGC
The DNA here is from genome assembly GCA_964477725.1 of uncultured Halopseudomonas sp. Classification (GTDB taxonomy): domain Bacteria; phylum Pseudomonadota; class Gammaproteobacteria; order Pseudomonadales; family Pseudomonadaceae; genus Halopseudomonas. The sequence continues at coordinate 21,024 of CAYZFU010000014.1, read as the reverse complement.
CGAGGCCGATTGGCCGGACGCCGGGCGGATAGACGCCTACGTTCGCCGATCCGCTACCCGAGAATGGCATGAACAGGCTTTCAAGCGTTTCCCGAGCTGGATGTGGAAGAACGCCGAGGTAGCCGAATTCGCCGATTGGCTGCGCGACTACAACACCCCACGCACCGACGAGCAACGGGTAGCCTTTCGCGGGCTCGATGTCTACAGCATGTGTGACTCGATTGGAGAGGTGTTGCAGTATCTTGACCAGACCGATGCGACACTGGCCGAACAGGCTCGGGAACGTTACGCGTGCCTGTCGCCCTGGCAGGACGACCCCGTCCTGTACGGTCACATGGTTGAGCGTGACGGCAAGGACCCATGCGAAGACGCGATTGTCGAGCAGCTACAGGCGCTTCTCAAAGCGCGCCTGGCGGGCACAGCCGAGCAGGATGAACGGCACTTCCGCGCGACCCAGAACGCACGCGTGATTCGTGCCGCCGAGCAGTACTATCGATCGATCTATCGCGGCTCGGCCGAGTCCTGGAACCTGCGCGATCAGCATATGTTCGACACTCTCGAGGCGCTGCTGGAACAACGCGGGCCAAATGCGAAGGTCATCGTCTGGGCTCACAATTCGCACATCGGAGACGCACAGGCTACCAGCATGGGCTGGGGTGGCCGATTCAATATCGGTCAGCTGTGCCGTGCTGCGTTTGGTTCCGAGTCGGTGCTGATCGGCATGGGCACCGATCGCGGCCAAGTGGCCGCCGCTGACGAGTGGGACGGCGTCATGCACATAAAGGATGTCGTCCCCTCCCGGCCCGACAGCTGGGAACAGCAGTTTCTTCAGGCTGGTGTGCCCGCCTCGCTTACCGACTGGCGCGGCTCGGACCGAAAGGCGTTGCGCGATGCGCTTGGCCAACCACTGCTGGGGCGGGCCATCGGCGTGATATATCGCCCGGAAAGCGAGCGACGCAGTCACTACTCCCAGGCGGTACTGGCAGATCAGTACGATAGCTACGTCTGGCTCGAAACGACCCACGCGGTGACGCCGCTCGGTCACAGCAACGATTCTTCCGCCGAAGCCGACACCTACCCTTATGGAGTCTGACCATGAGCCCATCCTTTATGTCCTCGCCTAGCTATCGAAACCGTCGGGAAGCCGGCCAGAGCCTGATTACGGCGCTACGCCCGGTCGTAAAGGGCAAGCCCATCGTCCTGGCTTTGCCCCGCGGCGGCGTACCGGTCGCTTACGAAGTTGCCCGAGCTTTCCACTCACCGCTGGACCTGGTAATGGTCCGCAAGATCGGTGCGCCCGGACATGAAGAATTTGCTATCGGCGCTGTGGTCGACGGGATCAATCCACAGTGGGTCGCGGATCAACGAATGGCCGCACAATTCGACGTGCCCAGAAGCTGGTTCGAGGAGGAAAAACAGCGGCAGCTGAAAGAAATCGAGCGCCGACGCGCTGTCTATTGTGGCGACAGACCTCCATTGGACGTTGCCGGGCGAGAGGTCATCGTTGTCGATGATGGTGTTGCCACTGGAAACACCGCCAAGGCAGCGCTGACAGCCTTGACGCAGTCTGGTCCAGACCGGTTGATCTTCGCAGTTCCGGTAGGTGCACAGGACTCCCTCGACGAACTGCGCCCGATGGTCGACGAGCTGATTTGCCCTCTGGTGCCTGATCGGTTTCGCGCGGTTGGGCAGCACTATCAAGATTTCGGCCAGACGACAGACGCCGAAGTGGTCGATTTGCTACAGAAAGCGCGGGCGGCGCTGCGCTAGTACGACAATCATCGCTCCCCCACCCCCAACCACTGCAAGCGCAGGAGGTAAACCATGCCACGCGGAGACAAGTCCAAATACACCGAAAAACAGCAACGCAAGGCCGAGCATATCGAGGAGAGCTACGAGGAGAAGGGCGTGCCGGAAGACGAAGCCGAAGCGCGTGCGTGGGCCACCGTGAACAAGCAATCCGGTGGTGGAGAACGCAAGGGCGGCTCGGGGCGGCAGAAAAGCGAAACCGAGAAGCGCGCTGATCGCAAGGACTCGGCGCATCGGGCAGCCAAGGCGCGCAAGGGTGACTCGCCCAACCGCGGCTCTGCGCGGAACAATTCCGGTAGCACCTCGTTGAGCGACCTGTCAAAGGACGAGTTGATGGAAAAGGCTCGTGAGCGCGACATCACCGGACGCTCGACAATGCGCAAGGACGATCTGATCAAGGCCTTGAGCTGAGCCGATAAAAAAACATGTTCCACGAGATCGAACAGGCCTAAGGAAATCCGCTGAGCGGCCGATTCTAAATCGCGCCGGCTACCGTTAGAATGCCGGCGCTTTTCACAGGGCGAAACGACAGGACCGCCCTGCCCTTCCTGTTGCATCGGCTGCATGGTTTTCTAGGAGCAAGTGTGGATATCGCCACTCTCGTTGGGCTCGTTGGCGCCCTGGCTATTATTCTTTCATCGATTCTGCTCGGCGCGTCGCCGCTCACTTTTGTCAACGTGCCTTCGTTGCTGATCGTGATTGGCGGAAGCCTGTTCGTCGTGCTGGCCAAGTTCAGCATCGGTCAGTTCCTGGGCGCGATGAAAGTGGCTGGCCGCGCCTTCTTCTTCAAGCTGCCAGACGTCGAGTCGACCATCAACGAACTGGTGGAATTGGCAGGCATCGCGCGCAAGCAGGGGCTGCTTTCCCTGGAAGACAGAGAGATCAGTTCCCCTTACCTGAAGAACGGCGTTCAGCTGCTGATTGATGGTCACCCGCCGGAGACGGTGCGCGCGATTCTGGACAAAGAGCGCGTTCTGACGCTTGATCGCAACCGCTGGGGCGCCAAAATCTTTTCGGCGATGGGTGACGTTGGGCCGGCGATGGGCATGATTGGCACGCTGGTGGGTCTGGTGCAGATGCTGTCCAACATGGAGGACCCCAAATCCATTGGCCCGGCCATGGCCGTGGCACTGCTTACTACGCTCTACGGCGCCATGCTGGCAACCATGATCTGCCTGCCGATTGCCGACAAGCTCAACCTGCGCATGACAGAAGAAGCACGCATGCAGGCGCTGTGGACGGATGCGGTACTGGCGATACAGGAGGGTACCAACCCACGCACCATCGAACAGTTGCTGTCGAGTTACCTGCCGCCGAAGAAACGCGGCAAGGCGGCTGATGCGGAGCCGGCCTGATGGATTCGCCCGAGGAAGAGGACAGGCCCGGGATTCCCGCCTGGGTAGTCACCTTCGCAGACCTGATGTCACTGCTGATGTGCTTCTTCGTACTGCTGTTATCTTTCTCGGAGATCGACGCAGCGAAGTTCAAGCAGATCGCCGGCGAACTGTCCAAGGCGTTTGGCGTGCAGCGTGATGCCCCGGCAGTCGACATCCCCATGGGTACCAGCCCGATCTTCGACAAGTTTTCCCCGGGCACGCCCGAGCCAACGCCGATCGAGAGCGTGCGACAGGACACAACACGGGAAGATCCGCAATTGGAAACGCTGCGGGCGGACCGGGAGAGCGCCATCGCCAGGCGAGTGGAAGAGACCACCCGTGAGCAGATCGAAGTCAGCCTCGACGCGCTGTCCTCCGTATTGCAACAGGAGCTAACCGAAGGTCGGCTGCAGCTTGAGCATGACCGCAAGCGCGTCATCGTTCGGGTCCAGGAAAAAGGCTCGTTTCCCTCCGGGTCGGCGGACATGACCGCAGGTTTCGAGGACGTGCTCTGGCGCATTGCCGATGTACTGGCCGAGCTGCCCGGGGAGATCACCATCGAAGGGCACACTGACAACGTACCGATCAGCACTCCGCGCTTTCGCTCGAACTGGGATCTGTCGGCGGCTCGCGCTTCGTCTGTCGCCAATGCACTGCTGGCCAGCGAGACCGTAGGCCCCGAACGCATCCGCGTGCAGGGTTATGCCGATACCAGGCCGCACGCAAGCAACGACTGGCCCGATACCCGCACGTTGAACCGGAGGGTGGAAATCATCCTTGATCTGAGCGGGCCGATACAGGCTTACGAAGAACAATTGCGCAAGCTGATGCAAGCCCAGAGCGACGGCGTTTCCGCTGACATCGCGCCGCAGCCTCGGAGCCAGGCCGAACCCGGCCCGCCAGCGGCAACGCCGTAGCAGCAAGCCTGTCGATGGCCGTCCAGGCGCTGGAAGGCCAGCTTGCAATGCGTTTACACTCAGGCCTCGCTCACTATCGAGGAAGGCACGATGTCGTTCGCCCAGGAACTCAAGGCTCAGCTGGATATACCGGTTATCGGATCGCCGCTGTTCATCATCTCCAATCCGCGGCTGGTTGCCGAGCAGTGCAAGAGCGGCATCGTCGGTTCGTTTCCGGCGCTGAATGCGCGGCCTGCCGAAGTTCTCGAGCAGTGGCTCGAGCAGCTGACCACCGAGCTGGCTGAATACAAGGCGGCCCATCCCGAGAAGAAGGTCGCGCCGTTCGCCGTCAACCAGATCGTTCACCAGTCCAACGACCGCCTGCAGCATGATCTGCAGATGTGTGCGAAGTACCGGGTGCCGATCATGATCACCAGCCTGCGCGCCCCGCATGAGGCAGTCGAAGTGGCGCACAGCTACGGCGGCAAGGTTTTCCATGATGTGATCAGCGTGCGGCACGCGGAAAAGGCTATCGAGGCCGGCGTCGACGGATTGATCCTGGTCTGCGCCGGCGCCGGCGGGCATGCCGGTACGCTGAGCCCGTTCGCGCTGGTGTCGGAGGTGCGTAAATTCTATGACGGTCCGATCGCCCTCTCCGGCTCGATCAGCCGTGGCGAGCACATCCTGGCCGCCGAAGCGATGGGCGCCGACTTCGCCTACATGGGGACGCGTTTTATCGCCACGCCCGAAGCCAACGCCGACCAGGCGTACAAGGACATGATTGTCAACAGCTCGGCGCAGGATGTGGTGTACTCCAACCTGTTTACCGGGGTGCACGGCAACTATCTGCGCGGCAGCATCGAAAACGCCGGACTGGATCCAGCCGACCTGCCCGTTGCCGACAAGAGCGCGATGTCGTTCGGCTCGGGCGGCAGCAGCAAATCGAAGGCGTGGCGGGACATCTGGGGCGCCGGCCAGGGCGTCGGCAACATCGACGCTGTCCAGCCGACCGCGGAAGTCATCGCCCAGCTCAAGCGGGAATACCTCGCAGCGCGCCAGCGCTTGCTCGGCGCCTGATCCTGCGATGAACCTGAAAAAGCCCCGGATTCGGGGCTTTTTGTTTATTCGTCCTTGCGCAGCTCGTCCGGAATCGGCAAATCCGGCATCTTGTCTGGCCGCTTGCCCTGCCCGGCGCGGTACTGTCGGAGCTGGAAGACGTAAGCCAGCACCTGTGCCACGGCCATATACAGGCCTGCCGGTATCTGCTGATCGAGTTCGGTGCTGTAGTACACGGCCCGAGCCAGCGGCGGCGATTCCAACACGATAACGTCGTGTTCGGCGGCCACCTCGCGGATCTTCTGAGCGATGAAATCCGCGCCCTTGGCCACCACCACCGGCGCGCCGGACTGTAGCGGGTCATATTTCAGTGCCACGGAGTAGTGAGTCGGGTTGGTGATGACCACGTCGGCCTGCGGGATATTGTTCATCATCCGCCGTTCCGCCATCTCGCGCTGCAGCTGCCGAATGCGCGACTTCACTTCCGGCTTGCCTTCGGAGTCCTTGTACTCGTCACGGATCTCCTGCTTGGTCATCTTCAGCTTGTTCTTGTTGCTCCACACCTGGAAGGGCACATCGACGGCAGCGATAGCGATCAGTGAACAGGACAGCAGTATCAGCGAGATGCCCAGAATCCATGCGCTGTGTTCCAGCGCATTGGGAAGCGACTCCCTACCCAGCGCCAGCAGGTCGTTCTTGCGCAGGCTCAATACCAGCAGTGCCATCGCCAGGACCACCAGAAACTTGGCGAAGGCCTTGAGCAGCTCGACCAGCGCCTGTACCGAGAACATTCGCTTGATCCCGGCGAGTGGGTTCATGCGCTCGAACTTCGGTGCGAGCAGTTTTCCGCTGAACAGCCAACCGCCGAGCATGACCGGCGCCACCAACGCGGCGATGAATATCATGATGAACAGCGGCCCGATGATATCCAGACCTACGCCCACCGACGACAGCAGATGCAGCCCCATGCTGTCGGTGGCATAGAGGCTTTCACGCTCGATGCGGAAGTTGTAGACCATCAAATCCATCATCTTGCGCACCATGGCCGGGCCGAGCATCAGCAGCCCGACCGCCGATACCATCACCACGGCAAGCGTACTCAGCTCCTTGGAGCGCGGTACTTGCCCTTTTTCACGCGACTCTTTCAGTCGCTTGGCTGTGGGCTCTTCGGTTTTTTCCTGACCACTATCCGGCGATTCGGCCATCAGCCAGCCCTCACCAGTTCGCGCAGCCACACCAGCGATTCGGCCGCCAGCGCCTGATACTCGGCACCGACGTTGCCGAGCATGACCCATAGGATGAACAGACCGAACACCAGCGTCAGCGGAAAGCCGATCGAGAAGATATTGAGCTGCGGCGCGGCACGCATCATGACGCCGAAGGACAGGTTGACGATGAGCAGCGCAATGATCGCCGGCAAACCTATCAGCAGCGCGGCGGCCAGGACCCAGGAGAAACGCAGGACCAGCGTGTAGAAATCTGCCGCGCCAAGCGTCTCGCCAATCGGCAGCGTGGTGAAACTTTCGACCAGCACCTCGATAACCACCAGATGCCCGTTCAGCGTGAGGAACAGCAGCGTTACCAGCATGGTAAACACCTGGCCGACGACAGCGACCGAAATGCCCATGCTCGGATCGTTCATCGAGGCGAAACCAAGGCCCATCTGCATGGCGATGATCTGGCCAGCGAGCACGTGAATCTGAAACAGCAGCTGCAACATGAAGCCCATTGCCGCGCCGATCAGTATCTGCTCGGCGATGACGACCCAGGTACCCAGTGACAGGGGGTCGAGTTCTGGCGCGAGCGGAATCTGCGGCGCGACCAGCAGCGTCAGGATCATCGCCATGAACAGGCGCACCCGTGCTGGCAGCAGCTGAGTGCCGAACACCGGCATGGTCATGAACACACTGGCGACGCGAAACAGCACCCAGGTATAGCTGCTGATCGTACGCGCCAGCTCATCCAGCGAGTATTCGAACATCAGCCGATCAGGCCGGGGATTTCCCGGTATAGCCGGTCGGTGAACTCGATGAACTGGTTGACCAGCCACGGACCCAGCACGATCAGCGTGATGAACGTACAGAGCAGACGCGGCAGGAAGCTCAAGGTCTGCTCGTTGATCTGCGTTGCCGCCTGGAACACCGCCACCAGCAGACCGACGAGAAGGCTCGGCACGACGATGATGGCCACCATGACGGTAGTCAGCCACACCGCCTGGCGAAACAGATCAACAACGACTTCCGGGGTCATCTCGGCTCCTAGGCGGTGGCGAAGCTGGCGGCCAGCGTTCCGATGATCAAGGCCCAACCGTCAACAAGCACGAACAGCATGATCTTGAACGGTAACGAAATGATCAGCGGTGACAGCATCATCATGCCCATGGCCATCAGCACGCTGGCCACGACCAGGTCGATGATCAGAAACGGAATGAAGATCATGAAGCCGATCTGAAACGCGGTCTTCAGCTCGGAGGTAACAAAGGCCGGTACGAGAATATGAAACGGCACCGCGTCCGGACTGGTGATGTCGTCCCTGCGCGCCAGCCGCACGAAAAGCTCCAGGTCGGTCTCGCGAGTCTGGGCAAGCATGAAGCCGCGAAGCGGGATGCTGGCAGCATCGACCGCTTGCTGCGGACCCAGTTCTTCCGCGAGATAAGGCTGCAAGGCAGTCTCGTTGATCCGCTCGAACACCGGCGCCATGATGAACAGCGTCAAAAACAGTGCCAGACCAATAAGAATCTGGCTGGACGGCGTCTGCTGCAGACCCAGCGCCTGACGCAGGATGGAGAACACGATGATGATTCGCGTGAAGCTGGTCATCATCATCACGAAGGCCGGGATGAACGTCAGCGCGCTCATCAACAGCAGAATTTGCAAGCTGACCGAATAGGTTTGCTCGCCTTCTGCGTCGGTGTTCAGGGTGACGGCGGGAATGCTCAGCGGATCGGAAGCCGTCTGGGCCAGTGCTGCCGGAGCAAGCAGCACGAAAAGCAGCACAAACCAGCGCATCACGGACGGTTCTCCCGCTTGAGCAGTGCCTGAAGCTTCTGCGCAAAATCACCGCCCGGCGTGCCTTGCGAGGGCAGCTCGGCAACCGGCTCGTCGAAAACGTGCAAGGTACTGATACGACCCGGCGACGCGCCGAGGAGCAGCTGCTTGCCCGCCACGTCGACCAGCATCAGACGATCACGGGGGCCCAACGGCAAGCTGCTGATGATTCGAATATGCTGACCACCCTGTGCCGCCAGCGGACCGATCCGGCGCATCAGATACCCGAGCAGAAAGATCAGCCCGACAATGAACAGCAGACCCAGCACCAGCTGAACCACCTGGCCGGCGACCGACGTCTGAGCCTCGCTGGTGACCGCTGGGGCCGCGCACACCGCAGCAGACATAAACCAGCCGGACACTACGCCCGCGACAGCAAATCTTTTCATTAGCGCAGCTTCTTGATGCGTTCGCTGGGGCTGATCACATCGGTCAGGCGAATGCCGAACTTCTCGTTAACCACCACCACTTCGCCGTGGGCGATCAGCGTGCCGTTGACCTTCACGTCCAGCGGTTCGCCGGCCAACCGGTCGAGCTCGACTACCGACCCCTGGTTCAGCTGAAGCAGGTTGCGAATGGTGATATCGGTGTTGCCCACTTCCATCGAAATGGTCACCGGGATATCCAGGATCACGTCCAGGTTCGGGCTGTCGCCATGCTCGGCATAATCGTCGCTGGCCACCTTCGCCGGTGCTTTGAACTCTTCCATCTGCACCCGGCTGGAGCTACCCGTACCAGCGAGCAATGCATCGATGTCGTCCTGGTCGGCGGCACCTGCCTCGTCCAGGGCAGCAGCCCATTCATCAGCCAGCGCCTGCTCTTCCGGACTCATCTGTTCGGCCTGCTTGTCATCTGCCATATCGGCATTCCTCCCCGGTAAAACGATTGACGCAATAAGTGGTTTTCATGAATCCGTTGCTAACGCGGCCGAGCGACAGGGCCGAGGATCTGCAAAGCCAGATTTCCTTTCACCGAGCCAAGCTTGGCCTTGAATGTCGGAACGCCGTTGGCGCACAACACCATGTGATCGGGAAGTTCTACCGGGATCACATCGCCCGGCTGCATGCTCAGCAGGTCCTTGAGTTTCAGCTCGCGGCGGACCACCGTGGCGCTCAAGGGAACCTTGGCTGCGGTGATTTCCTCGCGTAGGGCACGCACCCAGCGTTCGTCCTGATCATCCACGTCCGATTGAAAGCCCGAATCAAGAATCTCGCGAAGCGGCTCGATCATTGAATACGGCAGCGTCACGTGCAGGTCGCCACCGCCGCCGTCGAGTTCGATGTGGAAAGTCGAGACGACGACCACTTCGCTCGGGCTGACGATGTTGGCAAGGGCCGGGTTCACTTCCGAGTTCACATACTCGAACTGAATCGGATGGACCGCCTGCCAGGCTTCTTTCATGTCGAGAAACGCCTGGTCCAGCACCATGCGCACGACACGCAGTTCGGTCGGCGTGAATTCACGACCTTCGATTTTCGCGTGGCGTCCGTCGCCGCCAAAGAAATTGTCGACCAGCTTGAACACCAGCTTGGCGTCGAGAATGAACAACGCAGTCCCGCGTAGCGGCTTCATCTTCACCAGGTTCAGACTGGTTGGCACGTACAACGAGTGCACATACTCGCCAAATTTCATCACCTGGACGCCACCCACCGCCACGTCTGCAGAGCGTCGCAGCAGGTTGAACATGGCGATGCGGGTATACCGGGCAAAGCGCTCATTGATCATTTCAAGGGTCGGCATCCGACCGCGAACGATTCTGTCCTGACTGGTCAGGTCATAGCTTTTTATCGAACCAGGCTCGGCGTCGGCGTCGGTATCGATCGCGCCGTCATCCACTCCATGCAAGAGCGCGTCGATTTCGTCCTGGGAGAGCAGGTCCTGAACGGCCATGGGGTATTCCTATTGCAAGACGATGTTGGTGAACAGTACGGACTCGATTACCGGATTGCCGACTTCTTTCTCCAGCGACGCCTGAACCGCAAGTGTCGCGCGCTGGCGCAGCCTTTCCTTCCCCTCGGCGTCGAACAGGGTGCCGAAGTCCTCGCTGGTGAACAGCATCACCAGCTCATTGCGCAGCAGCGGCATGTGCTTGGTCAGCGCGGCCATGCCAGTGGCATCGCGGCCCATCAACACCACATTGACCTGCATGTAGCGCTGGCGCCCGGCGTGGGTGTAATTCACCACAAAGGCAGGATCCAGCGCCTGGTAGATAGCAGCAGGCTTGCCCGCCGGAGCGGCAACAGCTTCCTCGCTCGGCTGCGCCGAGTCGCCGGACATGACAAACAACAGCACGCCGCCCAGCGAAACCAGCAGCGCGACCACACCCGCACCGATAAGAATGAACAGCTTCTTGCGACTCGCCGCCGGTTTGACTTCGCTCTCTGATTCAGCCGGCTCGGCCTGTTTACGCGCCATGACAAATTTCCGTCATCGAAGGATGGTGAATAGCATTTTGAAGGGATACTGCATTGACCGTGCCAACAGCGCAGACCGTCAGCAGAGCGCGCTTAGGATAAAGCCAAGAACGGAAAATGTCTTTGCCTGCCAGACCCGAGCGGCGTTGCGCCGGCCTCGGGTCCGCTCACCAGCCGATGCGGACAGGTCAGGCGTAGAAGTCAACCAGCCGCTCGGCGGAAACGCGAGCCGCTGCGGCACTGGTAATGATGCTGCCGCCGCCATCCATGCCATTGCCGGCCCTGTCATCGCTACGCCCGGAGCCGCCACGATTGCCGGCAAACTGCTCCCGGGCCGACTGCTGGCCAGCCGAGGAATCGCCAACCGATACGTTGACCTGGTTCATGCCCTGTTGGGCAAACATTTCGCGCAAGCGATACATCTGCGATTCCAGTGCTTCGCGTACGGATGCGTTCTGGCTGACGAACTGGACCTGCTGTTCCTGCCCGCGCTGCTGGATATGGATTTCCAACGGCCCCAACTCGGCCGGATCAAGGTGGATTTCCACACTGCGAAGATTCTGACTGGAAGCCCACATAACCTTCTCGACCATGGCCTCACCCCAGCCCTGCTGGCCGAACGGCACGCCCAGTGCCTGAGGGGGCGCAGCGACCGGTCGGGCGGTAAGCGCGGACTGCGCAGCAGGCTGGCTGCCAAGCGTCGGACGCGTCGTGGCATCGACGGAATCATTGTCAGAGCCGGACGCCTTGCCGCCCGCTTCGAGCTGCTCCGCCAATTTACTGGCGAAGGCCACTGACTCGCTGGCCGTGAGCGGTACGGAATTGGCCCGCTGGTTCAGCTGAGACGCCTCAATGGCAGCCTTCGGATTCCCCTTGCGCTGGTCTTCACCAATAGTCATTTCGCTGACGGTATCTGTCGTCGACTCGGCGCCGGCCACGTTCGCGCCGCCAATCTGCCCCTGGCCACCGAGCAGTTCGCCGCCGGTCGTCACGCTTGTGCCTCCGCTGTCGGGAACCGATTGGGCCGAGCCAAGCGATACCAGGCTCGCGCTCAACCCAGCCTGGTCCTGCTCCTCGACGCTCTCAGCATCGGCCAACTGGGATTCCTCTTCGGATTCTTCGACAGCCGGGTCCCTCAGCGTCAGGCGCGACTCGCTGAGCCAGCGATACCATTGGTCCGACTCGCCTTGCATCGCCTTCTCTGTTGCAAGCAGATCAACCGCTTGCTCTGCGCCGTCTATAGCTTCAAGCGAGGCCAGTTGACTGAGCCAGTCTTGAACGGAGGCCGGCAATGGCTTGCCATCGGCGGCAAGTTCTGACCCGCCTTCGGCGGGGTCCTGGCTGGCGAGCAGCTCCGCGAACCCGCCTGCGGCATCGCCCGAAGCCGCAGCGGCAGCGGTGCCAGCGCCGGCCGTGGCTGGCGCCGCAGTGAAGATAGCCATCATGGGTTGGCCGACCGACATCGTAAGCATCTCCGATAAACACGACGGTAGTTCGTCTGATACCGGGATCCAAGCAAATTCGGGGCCAATGTCAGAGTGAATTAGAGGTCGAGCCTGGAACGCATAAGCGGAACGATGCGGGCGTGAAGCAGCTCAAGCTCGGACAGCGCGCATTCGGCGGCGGCCGCATCATGTTCGAGCCCGGCGCGCTCTGCCGCGCAGCAGGCTTGCTCGAGCGCCAGCGCGCCCATGTTGCCGCAGCTTCCGCGGAAACTGTGGGCGCTCTGGCGGAACGCATCCCAGCGTTCGGCGGACAGTGCCTCTCTCAGGTCGGTCAGCCGTCTGAGTGCATCGGTCAGGAAGGTTTCGACCAGCAACCGGTAGTCATCCTGCATCAGATCACGCAGCGCATCCTGGACGCTTGGGTCGAAATCGGGAACATCGGTGGTCATCGCATCCCTGCCTGGCAAGTGGTGTAAGCGTCAATCGACTCATGCATGGCGCGCAGTATGCCCAAGACGCCAAACGAACTCCACCGTCACCCGGTTGCCACGGTCACTGAATCTAACGCTTTCAGCAAGTGCGGAGATAAGCGCCAGTCCTCGACCCGCGTATGCCTCTCCCGGGACGGCCGGCTGCGGGCCGAAGCCCGGTCCGCTGTCTTCCATTTCAAGGGTCAGGCGACCGCCTAACGGATGCGGGCAATGGTCGAGGCTTATAGCTATCCAGCCGTCGACAAGCTCGGCAAGTCGTTGATTGCGCTCGGAGTAGTAGTAGGTAAAGCCCTCGGAGTCACGCTTCCAGCCGGAATCCAGCCCGAGTAACCCATGCTCCAGCGCGTTGCTGTAGAGCTCGCTTAAAATCGTGAAGAGCGTTCCGGCATGCGGGCGCAGACCAGGCACTTCCATGAGCATCTCGAGCAGAAACGGCAAGGGGTTGTGCTGGCGGATTGATGCCGCGCGAAAGGTATAGGCCAGGCGCCAGTCCTGAGCCGCCTGGTAATGGCTCCGCTCGAGCACAGGCACCGGACGCTGTTCGCCAGGCTCGAGCATGACCATTTCGAGCAGACTCAGGTCATCCTCGGGGCTGCCGTGAAAAGCCTCGATCGCCCGCAAGAGACCGTCAAAGGCCTGCTCCGGTGCGCCACGGAATGACTCAAGGACTTCAAGTACCCGCTGCTCGCCGAACAATTCGCCTGATCTACTACGGCTTTCAATGATCCCGTCCGTCCAGCACATCAGACGTTCGCCTGGTGCCAATGGCAGCACGACGGGGTTGGCATCGAAGCGAGCTGCCTTGGCCACACCCAGCGGCAGATGCGTCGAAGCGACCCGGTGGAGCAGCTCACCGTTACGACCAAGAATGAGCACTTCCGGCAACCCGCCGTTCCAGATTTCCACCAGGCCCTTGCCTGGATTGACCTCGACCAGCACGGCGCAACAGAAGATGCCGATCGGAAGAATGCGCCCGAGCTTGTGATTGAGCTCGGTGACGATGTCGCGAAGCATGAAACCGCGCGCGCTCATGGCGTAGAAAGCTTCCGCCAACGGCATTGCGCCGATGGCCGCTGACAGACCGTGCCCGGTAAAATCCCCGATTAGCAGGTGCATGCCGCCTGAAGGCTTGTACGCCGCCAGCAGAATATCGCCATTGAACATGGCATAGGCCGATTGCAGATAGCGCAAATTGCCTGCGGACAGGCAGCCCGCATGCGCAACCCGATCAAAGATGATCTTGGCCATTTCCTGATCGCGGATCATGCGCTGGTGCTGGCTGGCGATCAGGTCGCGCTGGCTCTGCAGCGTCTGATGCATCTCCTGCATGCGTTGGAACGCCTGAATCTTGGCCTGCAAAATGATGGGGTTGTAGGGCTTGCTGAGGAAATCATCGCCGCCTGCCGCCAGGCAACTGACCAGTGCGTCGGTCTCGGTGAGGCTGGTCAGGAAGATGATCGGGATGAGGTCCTCGCCGGCCGACCGCTTGATCTGCCGCGCTGCCTCGAACCCGTCCATCACCGGCATCAGCGCGTCGAGCAGGACCAGATCAGGCCGTTCGGCGATGAACCGGTCGACCGCCTGCTGTCCGTTTTCCGCTCGCAGCACACTATGCCCAAGACTCTCTACAAGGCGCCCGAGGATCATCCGGTCAGTGGGGTTGTCGTCGGCTACCAGTACCGTCAGGCCCGGTGCCGACACGACAGGCCGATGCGCCTGTTCGACCATGCTATTCGATAGCGAACAGTTGTTCGAAATTGGATATGGCGAAGACTTTGCGCACGTCGGGATTGCAGTGGATGATCTGGATCATCGCTGCGTCACCGCCCGCGTGATCTCTCAGCAGCAGAAGCATGCCGAGCGCGGAACTGTCGATGTAATCGGTATCCTGCAAGTCCACGACATAGCGCTGCGGCGTCAGGCCGCTACGCTCGTACGCCTCGCGGAAATCCTGGTGGGCGCCGAAGTCGAAACGCCCGCTTACGCGGATGGTCAATACCTGACCATCATTAGACAGGTTGGCCTGAATCGGCATTGAAGACTCCTGAGCTGGCATCGGGAAAGCGCGGGTTGTTCATTAGTTTGTAGCACAGCCTGGCGAGGCTGTCAGGGATTGCTACGACGAGAGTCGAATGCGCGCTGGGAGAGTTCGTCGAGCAATTTCTGCTCCTGCCGGTCGGCTCGGGTTCGTGCTTCCTGCTGATAGCGCTCGATCAGCTTGCGCAGCGCCTGGACACGCTGGTAGCGCTGCCGCCACTGCTCGCGCACCTTGTCCAGACTGGTCTCGTACCATTTGACGGTCTGTGTCTGCTGCTCGATCGCGGTCTGCATCTGCGCCATGAAACGCTGGTAATTCAGCAGCCAGTCCCGGCCTACACCCTGGCTGCCGCGCTGGCTCCAGCCCTTCTCGTACTCGCTGCAATAGAACTCGAGGTCGCGCAGGCGCGCCTTGGCGTCCTCCACCTGCTTCTGACTCTCGCCCAGGCGTGCCGCAGCCTTGCGTTCTTCATCGACGGCCATCTCCACGACCGGCACAAGGCGGCGAACCCGGCTTTCACTCATTGCTTACCAGCTTTTCGAGCGCAGCCTGGCTATCAGGCAAAGGCACGCTGCTGTGCAGACTCTGGCGCAGAAAGCTTTGCATCGACGGCATTTTGTGAATCGCCTTGTCGGTCAGCGGGTCGGAGCCAACCGAGTAGGCCCCGACGCTGATCTGGTCGCGGCTCTGCTGGTAGCGCGCATACATCTGCTTGAACAGCTGCGCCTTCTGCAGATACTCCTGGCTGACGATCTGCGGCATCGCTCGGCTGATGGAAGCTTCGATGTCGATGGCCGGGTAGTGCCCCTCCTCGGCCAGCCGCCGTGAGAGCACCACGTGCCCGTCGAGGATGGCGCGCGACGCATCGGCGATCGGGTCCTGCTGATCATCACCCTC
>CAYZFU010000014.1:0-5532 GCA_964477725.1 uncultured Halopseudomonas sp. | reverse complement strand
GAACGCGGTGATCGAACCGCCGCCCTGCTCGGCGTTGCCGGCTCTCTCGACCAGCGCCGGTAATTTGGCGAACACTGAGGGCGGGTACCCCTTGGTCGCTGGTGGCTCGCCGATAGCCAGTGCAATTTCGCGCTGCGCCTGGGCGAAACGGGTCAAGGAATCCATCAGCAGGAGCACGTTCTTGCCCTGATCACGGAAGTATTCAGCGATACGCGTGCAATACATGGCGGCGCGCAAGCGCATCAAGGGCGCATCGTCAGCGGGCGACGCCACCACCACCGAGCGGGCCATGCCTTTTTCGCCAAGGATCTGTTCGATGAATTCCTTCACCTCGCGGCCACGCTCGCCTACCAGGCCGACAATGGTGATATCGGCATCGGTAAAACGGGTCATCATGCCAAGCAGCATCGACTTGCCCACGCCGCTGCCGGCGAACAGACCAAGCCGCTGACCGCGACCCACGGTCAGCAGGCTGTTGATCGCGCAGATACCCACGTCGAGCGTGTCCTCGATCGGATGACGCTTGAGCGGGTTGATCACCGGGCCATTCAGATCGACCCAGTCGTCGGCCTTGAACATGCCCTTGCCGTCCAGTGGCCGGCCGATACCATCCACCACCCGGCCAAGCATGCCGAACCCCATCGGCAGCTTGCCGCCGCCAGCGGAGGGAACCACGCGCGCACCGGGTTGCACGCCTTGCAGACTGTCGACCGGCATCAGGTAAATCTTGCTGCCGGCGAAACCCATCACTTCGGCTTCGATCTGACTCTGCCCGCCCGGCGTTTCACTGATCACCAGACAACGGCTGCCGACCGGCGCCTTGCATCCTTCAGCCTCCAGCGTCAGTCCGACCATGCGGATCAACCGACCTTCGACGATCGGCTCATCCGCCAGTTTCAGCGCGTCAGGATAACGGGACAGGCGTTTGGCGAAGCTGACGCGCTCTGGGGAATTCATGGGTTGCTCGCACCGGGCGTTGCCACGAGCGTCATATCAGGTTCGGGCGGGTGCGCGCGCTGTTCGCGGCGCTCGTCGAACAGCTGTTCGATGATTTTCGCAAGCCGCGTTTCGAGCGTGGCATCGACCTGACTGTGTTCGGTTTCGACGCGGCAGCCACCGGGGAGCAGCTCGTCATCTTCGAGCAGGCGCCAGCTTTCCTCGTGCCGCTCGCGCAGCGCCTTGACCGCGTCGAAATCCGCCGGGTTGAGATAGATGCGGATATTGCCGGCGCCCATCGGCAGCGCCTTGAGCGCGCCCCGCAATACCTTCACGATCTGGCTGGAGTCGGTCCGCAGTTCACGCTGGATAACCTGGCGAACCATGGTTTCGACGAGTTTGAGCAACATGTCTTCGATCTGCTCATCCTGCTCGTGCATGGGCTCCATCAATTGACGCATCAGTGCTTCGATTTCACCGAGGCGAACATCAAGACGCGTCTTGGCTTCCTGTTGAGCCTTGATCTGCCCGGAATGGAAACCGTCACGTTCGCCGGCGGAAAAACCTTCGTTATAGGCTTCCTCGCGGATCTGCTCGAGTTCTTCGACGGTGAACGGCTTGGGCGCTTCTTCCAGCTCTTCGGGAAGCTCGATCACCGTCTCGTCCGCTATTTCCGGCTCCGCTGACTCCAGCGGCACCTGCAGCGGTTCGGCGTCGAAGCTGGGCAGATCCCACAGGGCAAAAGCGGTCGGGCTTGCGCCACGGATCAGTTCGCTGTCAGGTTTGTCGGCCATGCGAGAAGACCTCGATGTTATGGAAACAGGCGCCCCGCACGGGCGGGGCGAATTGGCACAGGCGTCAGATCATTTCCTCGCCGCCCTTGCCACCGAGGACGATCTCGCCAGCATCGGCCATGCGCCGCGCAATGGTGAGGATCTCTTTCTGCGCTGCTTCCACCTCGCTGATACGTACCGGCCCCTTGGCTTCGAGGTCGTCCTGTAGCAATTCGGAGGCACGCTTGGACATGTTGCGGAATATCTTTTCCTTGATCGCATCATCTGCGCCCTTGAGCGCGACGATCAGCACCTCGGACGAGACCTCCCGCATCAGCGCCTGGATACCGCGGTCGTCGACATCGGCCAGATTGTCGAACACAAACATGAGGTCTTCGATCTTGGTCGAAAGATCCTCGTCGACCTCGCGAATCGCTTCGATAATCTGCGATTCGGTCGTGGTTTCGAGAAAGTTCATGATATCTGCGGTGCGCTTCACGCCGCCCATGTTGGCACGCATGGTATTTGAATTGCCCGCAAACTGTTTTTCCAAGATTTCGTTCAGTTCCTTGAGTGCCGACGGCTGTACCGTGTTGAGCGATGCTACCCGCAGGAGCACATCCAGGCGCACCTTGTGATCGAAGTAACCGATCACTTCGGCGGCCATGTCGGGGTCGAGATAAGCCACGACGATCGCCTGGATCTGCGGATGTTCGTAACGAATCACGTCGGCCACCGCGCGCGGCTCCATCCACTTCAGGCTGTCCAGGCCCGAGGTGCTGCCGCCGAGCAGAATGCGGTCGACCAGGTTGCTCGCCTTGTCCTCGCCCAGCGCCTGGGTGAGCATCTTTCGAATGTAGTTGTCCGCGCCCACGCCCAGACCGGTCTGTTCGCCCACTACCTCGATGAAGTCACCCATGACCTGCTGGACCTGCTCGCGCTGCACGGTGCGCAGGCCGGCCATGGCGCTGCCCACCCGCTGCACTTCCTTTGGCCCCATGTGTTTGAGTAGCGCGGCGGCGTCGGACTCACCCAGACTCAGCAGGAAGATGGCCGCCTTGTCGAGCTTGGAAAGCTTTTGCGCGCGTTTGGCTTCTTCACTCATCGGCATTGATCCATTCTTTGACTACCTGGGCGACACGGCCGGGGTCTTCTGCAAGTAAACCCTTGATCGCGTTCAGCTGCTGTTCGTAGCCGGCGCCAGGAGCCGGCAACATCACCGGGGCGCCTACCGGGCCCGACAGACTGACCCGGTCTTCGCGCAGGTCGTCGCCGATGCCGCCAATATCGTCCAGCTCCGCCGGATAGCCAGCGCCGGCCGCGACCGGCTTGCTGCTGGTGGTGAGGTTCTTGAGCACCGGGCGCAGCACGCCGAAGACCAAAATCAGGACGAAGAGTATACCGAGGAACTGCTTGGCCATGTCCCAGAACCAGGGTTGCGACCAGAACGGAATATCCGGGAGCTCCTCGGCAACGCTCTGCGGAACGAATGCGCTGTTAATCACGCTGACACTGTCGCCGCGGCTGGCATCGTAACCCACCGCATCCTGAACCAGACGGGTCAAACGGGCGATTTCCGCTTCGGTCAGGGGCACGCGAGTCGATTCACCGGTTTCCGCGTTTACCTGCACCGGATCATCGACCACCACGGCGACGGAAAGCCGACGCAGACGGCCCTGCTGCTGACGGGTATAGCTGATCTGGCGGTCCAGCTCATAATTGCGAGTGCTTTGTTCACGCACATCGCGAGGCGGAGCAACAGCAACCGGCTCACCGGTGGCAGGGTCGATGACCTGCTCGGGAACCTGGACCGCGCCGGGTGGCTGATTGCTGAGCGCACCGGGTACACCCTGCGGCCCCTGGCCGGCCGCTCGCTGTTCGCTGAGCACCTGCTCGCTGCGCACGGCAGATTCGGGGCTGAAGGTTTCCGCGGTCGATTCGATGGCACTGAAGTCCACGTCTGCGGAAACTTCGGCCTTGTAACGGCCGGTACCCAGCACCGGCTGCAGAATGTTGTGCACGCGGCGGGTATAGGTGTCTTCCAGGCGGCGGGTATGGTCGAACTGGCGACCGGCGATGGTCAGCTCGCTGAGCTCGGCCTGATCCGACAACAAATTACCGTTCTGATCGACCACGGTCACCTGGTCCTTGGACAGCTCCGGCACGCTGGTGGCCACCAGGTTGACGATAGCCATGACCTGAGCAGGCTCGATGCTGCGCCCTGCGTACATTTCCAGCAGAACCGAAGCACTGGGTTTGCGATCGTCACGCACGAACACGGTGGTGCGAGGCATGGCGATGTGAACGCGAGCGCCCTTGATGTTGTTCAGGCTGGAAATGGTCCGGGCCAGTTCACCTTCCAGGCCGCGGCGATAGCGCGTGGTCTCCATGAACTGGCTCGAGCCCAGCCCCTGCTCGCGATCAAGAATCTCAAAGCCAAGATTGGCGTCACGCTGGGTCACGCCGGCACTGGCCAGACGCAGCCGGGCATCGGCCAGATGCTCGGTACGTACCAGCAGCGCACCGCTGTTCGGCTCGACCTTATATTCGATACGCGCCTGCTGAAGGATGTCGACCACCTGGGCGGCGTCGTAGTTTTCCATGCTGCCATACAGCGGACGGTAGTCCGGCTGCTGCGACCACAACACCACGGCGAAGCCGATCGCCACGCTCGCAGCGAGGCCGATCAACAGCCCGAACTGGCGCAGCAGTGGCAGCTGTGACAGGTTTTCGAGAAAGCTCAGGCCCAGCAGCGGCTTGCGCTCGGCTTCGATATCCGGCGCGCCGCGAGTGGCTGGTGTGTTGGGAGTGGCTTCCATGATTATCCTCGGTCAAACAAGGCGAGCGGTGAGAATAGGTTTCGAATCAGCGTTCAGATCGGCATCTTCATGATGTCTTCGTACGCTGTAATCAATTTGTTGCGCACCTGGGTTGCAGCCTGAAAGGCCACGCTGGATTTCTGCGAGGCGATCATCACTTCGGTGAGGTCGATGCCCGGCTCGCCGCGCTCGTAGCCGGTTTGCAGTTCGCTGGTGGTTTTCTGCAGCTCGTTGACGCGGTTGACCGCCTGGGAAAGCATGTCGCCGAAAGCCGACTCGTTGACGTTCCTGTCGACCTGGGCAGGCGCCTGCGGCTTGCTCATGGCTTCCATTTGCATGGTGCGCATTTGCAGCATCAGACGATTGAATTCAACACCCTGAGTCATCGCTATCTCCAAGCCGTAGGAAATTTGACGGCAAATTCAGCTTTGCAATGACTAGAGCAAGATTGGTGCCAGCTTCGCAGCTATCGCCGGTCGCCGCGGGCTAGGGCTTATAACCACACCGCGTCCCAGTGCGGATAGTCCACGACCGAGTCTACCAACCCAGCGCGTACCGGATTGGCGATGATGTAGCGCGCGATCGCTTTAAGATCATCTTCCCTTCTCGCGGCCCGGTCATGAAACCCATCCTGCCATAGCGATCTGCCGGCGCTGGCAGATGCCAGCCGCTTTACCCTGCCAACAGTCGAGCCCAAGTTACCGTCCTCAAGCTGCATGGGCCAGTGGAAATGGTCGGGCATGACGACGTATGTCCATGTCTGCGCCTGATTCCTGAGAGACGTCTCGCGAAACAGATTGATCAGAGTTCGCGCGGCGTACAGGTCGCGGAACACAGGCTGCCGATGCTTGGTTGTGGCGGTTATCAGATAATAACGTCCGGGCTCCGAGTGCCGGCCTCGACGCAGGGCATGGGATTGCGGCTGAGAGTTCATGGAAGCCAGTTTTCGAAAAGCGACAGTTAAACAAAAACCGTTCCCGTGAAGCGAAGGGCCTGAATGAAAA
>CAYZFU010000013.1:20736-27494 GCA_964477725.1 uncultured Halopseudomonas sp. | reverse complement strand
CACCACTTTGTCGCGCAGAGAATCCATGCTTTGCCAGAAACCATCGTGATGATAACTGCCGAGCATGCCGCGCTCGACCAGGCGATCCATGGGCTCGTTTTCCCAGACCGTGCTGTCATCGTCGATCAGCTCGAAGACTTCCGGCTCGCAGACGAAGAAGCCGCCATTGATCAGACCGCCATCCTTGGCGCCTTTTTCGCGGAAAGCCTCGACCTCGTTGCGCTGGTCATTCAGGCGCAGCGCGCCGTAGCGGCCTGGCTGCGTGACCGCAGTCAGGGTGCACCACTTTTTCGAGTCACGGTGCTGGCGCACCAGCGCGGTAATGTCCACGTCGCTGACACCGTCACCATAGGTGAGGCAGAAAGGGCCGTCTGAAAGATGTTTGCGGGCGCGCTTCAAGCGCCCCCCGGTCATGGTATCGCCACCGGTATCGAGCACCGTGATCTTCCAGTTCTCCGGCAAGTCGTCGTGCCACTGCACCTCGCCTGTCCCCAAGTCGATGGTGTAGTCGCTACGCTTGCCGCGATAGTTGAGGAAATAGTCACGAATGTAGTCGACCTTGTAACCGCCAAGAACGACGAACTCATTGAAGCCGTGCTGTGCATACATTTTCATGATGTGCCAGATGATCGGGCGGTTGCCCACCTCGACCATTGGCTTTGGGCGTACCGACGTTTCTTCGCTCAGTCGAGTTCCGAAACCGCCCGCAAAGATTGCCACCTTCATATCTGCCCCTCCTGGATTGGGCGAAAATCTGACCGCTAGATTGGACTGGTCATCGCTTGGTTCATGCCTGTTGCCACGTGAGATCCTCCGAAAGACGCCCATCCTCGATGTGCCCCTGCAACACGTGCAAACGCATCAGCGGAGATGAGCGGAAGTGTGAATCGTTGAAGTTCATGCGCTTGAGACCCGCGATCAGCCGCTCGATCGACATGTCCAGGGTCACCTGCGGCTGGTGATCGGGCGCCAGCCTGCGGAACAGACTGAAGTCGACCTTGTACGAGCGGCTGTCCACCGGCGCGTCGGTGTTGATGCTGACGCTGGTGCCGGGCATCGCTTGCGCCACGGCGTTGGCCAGGTCGCGGACCTGGTGATTTCGCTCGTCGTTGCCAGTGTTGACGCGCAGGAAGCGACCGCCATTGTCCGCCGGGCGCTGCACCGCCCAGTCGATCGCCCGGGCCATATCCGCCACGTCGATCAGCGGACGCCAGGGCGACCCGTCGCTGAGCACAGTGATTTTCCCGTCGCTCAAGGCGCAGGCGACAAAATCGTTCAGGACCAGATCCAGCCGCAGCCGATCGGACATGCCGCAGGCTGTAGCGAAACGCAGGCAGGTGATGACCATGTTGGTATCGATGGTCTCGAGCTCCTGCTCGGCACCGATTTTCGACTTGGCGTAAGCCGTCATGGGCGCGGTCGGGTCCTGCTCAGTGCGCGGCGCGCCTTCGGCCACGCCATAGATGCTGCAACTGGAAGCGAACACGAAGTTGCGCACGCCCGCTTGCGCCGCGGCGTGTGCGATAGCGACGGTCGAGCGTTGGTTGATATCGGTGGTTACCGCAGCAAAACGGTTGCCCATCGGGTCGTTCGACACCGCAGCCAGCTGCACCACGGCGTCATAGCCCTTGAGCATGTCTGCCGTGAGGTTACGCACGTCACCATACATTTGCTTGTGCAGGAAGCGCTCCGGCACGCTAGTAGCGCCGGTCAGGCAATGGGCGAAATAGGCATTATCGAAGCCGTGGAGGATGGCATCGGGATGCTTTTGGGCGAGCTCGCGGGCAACCAGCGGGCCGATGTAACCGAGATTACCGAGGATGAGGATTTTCATGGTCTTCCTTGCACCGGGGACAGGAAACAGATTGAAACAAATCCAGACGGACGCTGATTTGGCAGTAGCTGAATCAGAAAAGTTCCGTTAGTCGCACATTGACATCAACCGATCGGACGGGTGCCATCAGTGGCGAAACCTTTGGTCACCGAATGTTGCCAAGAGGCTCCGAAGGGGCGGATCAGAAAGCAGAGGGAGGAAGGGAGGGGATAAAAATATGAGCCACCCGCAGGTGGCCGGTGCCGGTTCAGTCTCCGATCAAAATCAGTTTGCCGGTCTCCGGATCGCGATACACCTGACCGAGACTTTTCAAGCCCTGACCACGTTCGCTACTCAGAGTGTCCGGAATCTGCGGCAGTTCGCGTCCACGCTCCAGCGGAACCGGCCGCCCGGCCTGCTCGAGATTGGTTAGCAGATCGGTCTGAGCGACCAGCGCGGCGATCAACCCGCAGGCGAAGACCAGCACCACGTCGACCAGGTTGGCCAGCGGTCCGAGTGGGTCGTCGTCGCCGCTGGAAAAGCGACTAGAGCGCCAGCGACGGCTCATCGGCCCGCTCCTGTTTGACTGCCGCTTCCATATCGTCGAGCAGATCGTCGTACCAGCGGCGGCGCAGGCGCGCCAGGGCAAAGCCCAGCACACCAGCAAGCAGGCCCAGCACTGTGGTATCGAAGGCCACGCGCATGGCAACGCTGAGAATCTGTACGTTACCTTCGCCGAGTGCTGCCAGACCGGGGCCCAAGGGTATCAGAGTTCCCATCAGACCCAACATCGGCCCGACGCGGGCAATCAGGTCCGCGCGATCGAGCCGGCGTCGAGCCAGACGCTCCACCGTCACCAAAGGTTGATTCCGCCAGCGTGCCAGGCCACCAAAGCGCTCGCCGATGGCGATACCGACGTCGACCACGGCGATCATCAACAAGCCTAACAGGCCCCAGGTGACCGGTTCGAGCAGCCAGCCGACCAGCAGATGCAACCAGGCGAACACCTGATCATCGAACATATCCCTACCTCTCCAGGCGGCGACCGCGGCCGCGCCAGATACCGAATGCCAGTAACAAAAGCACAATAGCCAGCCCGATCAGTACGCGTACCGGCGACGCCGATTCAGCCTCGCTCTCGCCGTCCTGTGCTGCGCCATCAGGCGAAGCCTGATCCTGTTGCGCTGCTGGCTGCGGCTCTTCAAAGGTCACTTCGCTGATGCTGTTCGGCGAAGCTTCTGGCGCCACCGGTTGCAGCGCTGCCTGACGCCGAGCCTGCAGGCCGGAGCGCAGCTCGTCGGATAACCGCGGCCCAACCCAGTCGAGCATAGGATGATCCGGACGGGTGTGGCCGCTCCCCGGTAGCCCATGTTCGGCAACCAGCGCGGCGAAGCGTTCGGCCAACTCAGCGATGGTAGCCTCGTCGGCCTCCCAGAAGCCTTTCTCGATCGCGACCAGCATAACAGCGAGCATGTTGGTCTTTACGTGGACATTGGCGCCCTGTTCCAGGAATTGGTCCAGGCCGATGTCGTAGCGGTCATCGATGTACACCGCCTTGACTTCCTCCCAGGCCGAATCGCGGATCAGTTCGGGATTGGTCACCTGCCAGCCCCAGAGATATTCGAGGAACTCGCTGCCCATGGTGCGGGCGCCGGCGTAGTCGTGCTGCATCAACGCTTCGATCCAGGCGGGGTTGAGAAAGCGGCCGCGCAATTCTGCTGTCAGTGCGATACCCAGCGACTCCAGGCGAACCCTCGTCGGGTCGTTGTGCCACATGACGATATTGTCCGGCGCGCTGCCACTCAACTGTTCGACCGCCAGGCTAAGCCCGCCCAGATAATCGAAGGCGTCGTTGTTGTCGATCAGGCCATACAGATTACTGGAGCGGCCAAGATAAGTACGGTTCACCTGGCGCAGGTTGTCCTCGAATACATCCTGCACCGCCGCGCCCTGCTGATCGAGGCCGTAGGCATGACCCATCCGCGCGACATAGGCATCAGCCAGCTCGCCGCGCTGCTGCCAGCTGCCGGAGCGTTCGACCAGCGTATTGACCCCGGCGCCATAGCTGCCCGGCGCCACCCCGAACAGCCGCAGCGACGCCAGCCGGCCGGCCTGCTCCGCTCCGACCCCTGCATCCAGCCGGCGCGCGGCGTCATCGACCCAGTTGGCCGCCACCCGGTTGACCGCCAGACTTTCGGCGCCACCCACCGCACCGGTGCCAAGCGGTCGCAACGCAGCATCGAGGGCAACCCGTAGAGCGGGATAGTCACGCCGAATGGTGTCGCTGGCGCCGTCGAGCGCCAGCAGTACTCCGCGCTCGAGCAATGCCAGTTGATCCGCGTACAGATCACGGAACAGACCCGAGGTGGTGAACAACACGTCACGTCGCTCCCGCCCCTCGGCGAGCGGCACCCGGCGGATTCCTCCGACTATCCCGCGGCTGTTCCAGGTCGGCTCTACGCCCAGCAGATCCAGGCCGAAGGCGACGATGGCGCCCTCGTCGCGCACGGTATCCGATGCCCAGAGCACCACCGCCTCGCGACTGCCCCGCTCCACCGGTTGCTGGCGCGCCTGGCTGGCCAGCTCCTGCCCGAGGCCCCAGCCAACGCGACTGGGTAACAGACTGCTATCCAGAGCGTGGAAGTTGCGGCCGGTGGGCAATACCTCCGGCGTACGCACCGGATCGTTGCCCTTGCCCGGGCGGACGAAGCGTCCTTCCAGCGCGCCGATCAGTGCGTTCATTTCCGCTGCAGGCGACTCGACCAGAGCCTGACGATGCGCTTCGGCACCCTCACCCATCGATGCCAGCAGCGTGTCGACGGCCTCGTCAGTCCACGGCTTGCCGAACACGTGCAGCCCCAGCGGCATGAAACGTTCCTGGATGTTGGTCAGGTAGTGCCCGACCTCATGCGCCAGGAGATCGTCATCGACCTGCTCGAACCCGATGCCACGCGCGGCAAGTGGTTCGGCCATCGATTCGCGCAGCTCCTCTTCCAGCCCGGCCGAGCTGACGATGGCCTTGATCTGGGCGATGGTCGCGCGGCGTGCCGGTCCTTCGTGCTGGCCGCTACCGGTCTCGAAGCTTTCGATCAGTTGGCGAAGCTGAAGCAGGTGGTCATACAAGGGTGTGGCCACCAGCGGTGGCGTTAGATGGTCGACCATGACGGCCAGACCGCGGCGCTTGGCCTGGATGCCCTCGCCGACCCCGTCGACGATGTATGGGTAGATGCTCGGCACGTCACCAATGATCTGCAGCGGATAGTCTTCATCGCTCAACGCCGCACGCCGGCGCGGCAGGAATTCGTAGGTGGAATGCCGGCCGAGATGGATGATGGCGTCGGCGGCGAAGTCGTCGCGCAGCCAGTGATAGAACGCCAGATACTGGTGCGGTGGCGGAAACACCAGATTGGCATGCAGCAATTCTTCGTCCACTTCCCAACCGCGCGGCGGCTGAGGTCCGATGAACACATTGCCGAAACGCAGCCCGGGCAGGATCAGCTGGTCGTCATGGACCATGACCCGTCCGGGGGCCACACCCCAGCCGCGCAACCCTTCGATGCCGGTGGCAGCGAGCGCATCGACCAGCACCTCAGCGGCAGGCCAGTCGGCTTGCGACGGGTGTTGCAGGGCGGTTCGATAGAGCTCTTCGAGCTGCGCCAGCAGATCCAGCGCCCGCTGACGAGCCGGATGATCGACCCCGTCGAGCACATGGTGCAGCTCACTGTCGCCTTGCTCGAGCACCTGACCGGCACGCTCGAACTCCGACGCTTCGATCGCCCTGCGCAACTGGGCATGCCAGTAACCCAACGGGCCCTGCTCCATCTCCGCCTGCAGAGCCTGCGGAAGGCCGGCGAACCAGTCGCGGTAACTGTCGGCACTGACGCGTTGCACGTGTCGGGCCATTTGCGCCAGCGCGTCGTTATGCTCGGGCAGGTTCACTCCACGCTCCTGCAGCAGTCCCAGCAGCGCCTCGGGCGACTCCGGCAGAGGCCCGGTTGCGTAGCCCTCGGCCTGCAGGCGGTTGAGCATTTCGAACAGCGACTGCGGCACGTCGAGGTTGTCGGCGCCGATGTTATGCCGCCCCGGCGGGTGGTTGTAATAGACGATGGCCACCCGCTTGTCGGCATTCGCTTTCACCTGCAGGCGCTGCCAGCCACGGACGCGATCGGCCAGCGCCTGGACCCGCTCGGGCACCGGCACGCTGAAACCGTAACGAATGCCGCTGACTGGATCGAGCCGCGCCGGCTGCCAGGTCGCCAGCGCAAGCGGCTGGCTGCTGCCTTGCAGTTCAGGCAAGGCCAGTTGGTAATGCACCTTGTCGCGGCCAATCCCGTCACTGGACAGTTGCCAGGCGTTCTCGTCACGATCATCCAGGCGCAGCCCCTTGAGCACCGGAACGTCAAGTTTCGCCAGCAGCTCGGTCGCCTGGTCGCGCCCCTCGCCGCCACCCATGACGAAGTCCTGTAGCACCACCACCGCAGCCAGCGGCGGGTGCTCGCCCTCTGCCAGCCAGCGCAGCGCAGCCACGGTCCCCTCGCCCCAATCGGCAAACAGGCTGACGCAGCCAAGCTTGCGGGCGGCGAGGGCTTTGCACAGCTCGTCATTGAGCTGTCGGTCCCCGCTGCGATCGGCCCGGCTGTGGTCTACGATGGCCACTGCACGCCCTTCCTGCCACTGCAGCTCGGCCGCCTCGCGGATTGCGCCATTCTGATAAAAGCGCCAGGCGGGGCGCGACACAGGCGCAGCGACTTCGAGTTGCTGATTTTCACGGGCGCCGAGCCAGCCGAGCAGGCGCGCAATGTTGTCGCTGCCTCCGGACAGCCAGTAGCTGCGGGCTTCTATCCACTCGGCCTGCTGTGGATGCGCTTGCTGCAATTGTCTGACCCAGCCGGCGAGATCCTCACCCGGCTTCTGCGCGCCGAGCAGGCGCGCCTGCTCGGCGCGC
>CAYZFU010000013.1:0-20726 GCA_964477725.1 uncultured Halopseudomonas sp. | reverse complement strand
GGCAGAGTCGAAGACCTGTTTTCCCGAGCTCCGCGACAGCGCGACCAGATGCAGCTCGCTATGCATGATGAACATGTCATCGCCGCGCCAACGCTGCAGTAGCGACTGCAATCGTTCGGTCTCCGGACCGAACAAACCAACGACCAACAGCTGAGAGCCCTCGGCCAGCCACTGCTCGATCTCGGCGTCGCTCAGCTCTGTCAGTTGGTCGGGGGTGCGTGCGCTGACCGCCAGGTTCGCAGCGGAAGCATCGAAAATGCCAGCCGCAGAAGCGAACTCGGCAGCGCTGTATTGCGAGACGATGGCGTTGATGCGGGCCTGGCCCAGAGCAGGCCAGAGGAGGCCAAGGAGAAACAGCAGAAAAAGATATCGATGGTGTAGCATGCCCACTCCGTCATGACGTGGGCTACCGACGAAAACAGTACGCAGGCGCGCTGCTGTCTCTATCGGAAAGTCGCCCACCGCAACCGTACCTTGCGGAGTGTGGGCTGTATCGGGCTCGGTCGTTCGAAACGACCCTACCGTTGCGGGGGCAGCGACAGCATTCGACTGTCTTCCAATTAGCCCGTGGACACGGGCACCGCGCACTCCAATCGATCAGCGCTGGACGCTGACAAGCGCAGCACCATACGCAGAGCGCGAAGCGGAATCAAGCACGCAGTTGGCAAAACACACCGCGGCGTGAACCAGCTGGTCCGGCTGATCCTTTTCTGCCCGGCGGCAGGCTCAGAAAATCAGCATGAGCAGACCGATGATAACCAACAGGCCTATGAGAAAAACGATACCGACGGTACTGGCAAGAAACTTAAGCATGCGTTGCTCCCGAAAAAGGGTGTTCGAAGCTTGTGACACGGCTGGTACCCGGAGGTTCGGGCGAAGCGCGATTCAGCCCGGGCTGCTGGCCGGATCTGCCCGGCGCGGATAGGTGCGCTCCTCCTGGAAGTTGCCGTCCTGCAAATGAATCTTCACCGACGCGGTCTTTCCCTCCATGAACTCCTGCATCAACCGGAGCATTTCAGTTTTTGTCTGCGCGCGGCGGGCCGCTCGGGAAGCACCTTCCTCGGTAAGTTGCCAGCCGTTGTCGGTGGGTGTGATGTGATAGCTCTGCACGGTCGTACTCCTCTCGACGGTCAGCGTTTAATGCCCAGACGCTCACGCATCTCGGCGGTAATGGTCTGGTCTACTGCGGCGTAGCCGGCCCAGGGATCCTCGTCCAGTTCCTCGAGCCGCTCGTGCAGGTTGTGAACGGTCCACAGATTGGCGCTGGGTATTTCGGTGATTTCCTCGCGGAAAATCGGCACCGAGACCGGCAACCCTTCGCGGGTGCGGGCGGCAAAGGGGCCAATGGTGGTCGCGCCCTGGCTGTTGCGCAGGTAGTCGATGAAGATGCGTCCGACCCGGTTTTTCGGGCCGGAGACAGCGGAAAAGCGGTCCGGCAACAGCCTGGCCATGTGCTTGACGATCGCCTGGCTGAAGGTTTTGACCTCGCTCCACCCGGCCGACGGGGTAAGCGGTACCACCAGGTGAATCCCCTTGCCACCGCTGGTCTTGGCGAACGATTGCAGACCCAGTTCGTCGAGCACAGCCAGGGTGAGCTGGGTCGCTTCGACCATCGCCTTCCACGGCAGCGCCGGGTCCGGGTCGAGATCGAGGATAAACCGGTCCGGCCGTTCCAGGTCAGCCGAGGTCGCGTTCCATGTGTGGAATTCGATGGTTCCCATCTGCACTGCGCCAATCAGTGCCTCGGCGTTGTTGACCATCATCACCGGCTGGCCGGAATACTCCTTGCCCATGGTCTCAATGCCGGGAATGGCCAGACGATCGGCGTTCTTCTGGAAGAACAGCTCACCCGACAGACCTTCCGGGGCGCGCACCAGCGCGACCGGGCGGTTCTCCAGATGTGGAAGCATCCAGCCGGCCACCCGAGCATAGTATTCGGCGAGCTGCAGCTTGGTAGTCGAGCTGCTGGCGTCGATTACCCGGTCGGGATGCGTAATCCGAAGGTTCGGCCCGGCCTTGGCCGCCTTGCGGCCCGCAGCCCGACCCTTACCGCTGGCTGGAGCGGGCGCGGCAGGCTTCTCGGCAATGATATCTTTGGCCGGCTTGTCGTCGCGCAGTCCCTGGAATACCGCATGCCGCACGCTGCCATCCTTGGTCATCTCGGCGAACGAGACCTCGGCCAGCAGCTTCGGCTTGAGCCAGTGCACAGCCCGTGCATCGGCGCCTTTGGGCGGATTGGCCACCGCCGGCTTGTCCGTCTCGAGCGGCTTGAGCTGCTTGTGGATGCTGCGCAAGGTCGCCTCGTTGAAACCGGTGCCAACCTTGCCGGCGTAGCGCAGCTCGCCACTGTCGGTATCGTGCAGGCCAAGCAGCAACGCCCCGAAGCCACTGCGGCTACCCTTGGGCTCGCTGAAGCCGACGATGACGAACTCCTGTCGATGCTTGCACTTGAGCTTGATCCAGTCATTGCTGCGCCGCGATACGTACGCACTCCCCGAGCGCTTGCCGATCAGTCCTTCCATTTTCATCTGGCAGGCGCTGTTGAGCATGGCATCCGGCGATTCGTCGAAGTCTTCGGAAAACCGCAGGATGTCGTCTTCGCTGCGTTGCAGCACCTCGGCCAGCGCGCCGCGGCGCGTCTCCAGCGGCACCTTGCGCAGATCCATGCCGTTCAGATAGGGCATATCGAACAGGTAATAGACGATTCCGCCGCTCTTGCCTGCCTCGAAGGCGTTCTGCAGCGCCTGAAAATCCGGCAGATCGTTCTCATCGGTGACGACCATTTCGCCATCGAGCCAGGCGGATTCCAGTGCCAGACTGGCCAGCGCCTCGGCCTGGCGCGGCATCTTCGCGGTCCAGTCATGCCCGTTGCGAGTCAGTAAACGGACCTCGCCATCTTCGATACGCGCCATGATTCGGTAGCCGTCGAACTTGATCTCGTAGCGCCAGTCGCCGTCCGGGATCGTCTCGACCAGGGTCGCCAGCTCCGGCTTGATCGATTCCGGAAGCGGTGCCGGCTCAGCGCCGGTGAGTGTCGAGGACTTCGCCGTGCGCGGCGTGGCGGGTTTTTTCTTCACCGCCCTGGGCGTTGCCTCCTTGTCGGCCTTGGCCGCAGCCTTCCTGCCGCGCTTTTTCTCGACGATGGTGCGGTCACTGAGCACGCTGTGCGGTTGCTCGGCAACGATGTCGTACTCGTTTTCCGGACGGGCGACCTCGTCGTTGGACTTGATCAGAAACCACTGTTCCTTTTTGCCATCCATGCGGGTGCGCACCAGATTCCACACGCCGGAAAGCTTCTCGCCCTGGAGCTCGAATTTCAGTTTGCCTTTCGCGTAGTCCGCTTCGGCATCTCCCTGGGGTATCCACACGCCACGATCCCAGACGATCACATCGCCGGCACCGTAGTGACCCTCAGGAATATGCCCTTCGAAGGTGGCGTAATCCAGCGGATGGTCTTCCACGTGCACGGCCAGGCGCCGCGACTTGGGATCCAGACTCGGCCCTTTGGGTATCGCCCAGCTTTTCAGCGTACCGTTCAATTCCAGACGGAAGTCATAGTGCAGACGGGTCGCGTCGTGCTTCTGGATGCAGAACTGCAGCGCCTTGTCGGCGCCGCTTCGCTTGCTGCCGCGGCGCTTTTTGCCTTCACCCGACGGTTCAGGCGTGGCGGCAAAATCACGCTTGCGGTTGTACTCTTCCAGTGGCTGGCTCATACGCGTTCTCTGGCTGGCACCTGTTAGTTGAGAGCCGTACCACCGCGCAAGGTTCACCGAAGCGCTGCCCTCCGAAGCTGCGATAGAAGGCTATTTGCACTGGTGATTCAGCCTGGATCCGGTTGCGCGCAGGCCACCGCAGCCGCCATTCTTCGCGCTGATCACGATTTCGAGGAATTCGACCAGATGAGTGCAAACGACAAACCGGGCGAGGCCATTTTCCGCTGCTCGATCACGCCCCGCTATACCGACCTGGACACCTGGCGGCACGTCAACAACTCGAGGATTTATCAGCTGCATCAGGAAGCGCGCCTGCTGGCGCATATGGACATGTTCGGCAAGGATGCCTGGTTTTCCGACGACATCCGCCTGCGGCCGGTCCGCGCTATCACCGACTACCGGCTGGTGTCCTGGTACGGCAGCGACATCGACGCAGAAGTACGTGTGCTGGTGTGTGGCGAGAATGACTATCAGGTCCGCTGCGACCTGTATCAGGATGACAATCACGTCGGTACCCAGCAGTGCCTGATCGGCGCTTTCGATCAGGGCCGCCAGGTTGCGCTGCCGCAGGCGACCCGCGACAGACTGCAGGAAGCCGCTCTCAACACTCCTGCCGACCTCGCACCTGCCGATTACATCGACCGGCTCAACAGCGCCGGCGAATTTCCGGTGCGCCAGCCGCTCACGCCGCGCTATGCCGATCTGGATGCGGACAGCCAGCGCAGCGAGGCTGCCCTGGCACGCTATATGGAACAGGCCCGGTTCAGCGGCATACGGAGTCTGGACATGGGTGGACTGGGCATTCTGATCGCCTCGGCGGATATCAGCTTTCTGCGCTATCAGCCCGGCTTCGACCAGGTGGATCTTGCCTCCGGGATCACCCGCATCGGCAACAGCTCCTTCGTCTTCACTGGCGGGGCCCGCTACCGGGGCGAGATGCAGGCAGCGGCCAACAGCGTGATGGTGGTAATCGATCCGTCCAGTAATCGGCCCGTGCCGATTCCGGATACCCTGCGTGAACAATTGCTACAGTTGAGCCTGAAGTAGCTTCAACCGTAGCAGTCATTGTGCTCACTCCCGGTCGACCAGCTCGGCCGGATAGCCCTCTTCCTGCAGCGCCGCGATCAGGCGCTCCGGATCGGCGTCCCCGGACACCACCGCGCGGCCTGAATCCAGGTCGACCAGCGCGCGCTCCACGCCCGGCTGCTTCTCCAGCGCCTCGCTGACGTGACGTACGCAATTGCCACAGGTCATCTCACGTACCGTTAGCTCGATCTTGCTCATGTCGTGCCTCCTCTACTTTGTGCTTGGTGCCCTTGCGTGTTGCCTCATGTTCGACCCTGACATCGTGGCAAGGTCAAGCAGCTCGCCCAGCGTTTTCCATTGAGCGTAGACGGTCCGCCGCGGATGGTAACGTCACCATTTGTCGACACCTTTCAGTCACCCTTTGAACTTTCGGGGTGAGGTTTTTTCGTACGCAGTGAGAGCGGCAAAAAGCTCCGAGCCAACCGGAGCGGCTGTCGTAGCTCTTTGATACTACTAGCAATTCTCTAAATCGATAGGAGGTATTATGTCGACTCGAGATGGTATGAGCACCAACGAAGCTGGCCGCAAGGGCGGTGAAACCACTGCTCGCACTCACGATCAGGAGTTCTATCAGGAAATCGGCAGCAAGGGTGGTCAGAACAGCGGTGGCAACTTCGCCAACGATCCGCAGCGCGCTTCCGAAGCCGGCAGCAAAGGCGGCCAGAACAGTGGCGGCAATTTCGCCAACGACCGTGAGAAGGCGTCCGAAGCCGGGCGCAAAGGCGGCCAGAACAGCAACAGCGGTGGACGCAACAGCTGATACTGGCTTGAGCGGGGGCCAACGGCTCCCGCTTCCAATAACGTACTGATTGACTGGAGGTCCTATGGCACGTGGAAGCGAAGGCGATTCTCCCATCGAGGTTGGCAGCTATCTGAAGGGTATCGACTACCCTGCCAATCAGGACCAGCTCATCGAGCAGGCGCAGCGAAACGGTGCGGGCTCGGAGGTGCTGGAAATTTTCAAGAACATGCCCAACGAGCAATATCGCAACATGGCCGACGTGATGAAGGCGTATGGCGATGTCCGGTAGTCGGGGTTGCGGCGGGCCCGCATGCCTGCCGCGTACCTGAAGCTCGACCTCACTCGGAGCCATATCGTCCGCCGCTAGAGGCGTCGCACGACGCGACGGCCAATCCAGCCAGGACAGGTTTCTGGGCCTAACCTGAGAGACTCGTCCATGACCGTTCACGTCATCAATTTCACCGCTCCAATCAATTCGAGCACCTGTGGCCAACTGATCCGCAAATGCTCCGAAGCCGTACAACAGGATGCCACCGAGCTGATCATCCGCATCGCTACCATGGGCGGCGAATGCAGCTACGGCTTCACCATGTTCAATTTTCTGATGTCACTGCCGGTTCCGGTTAACACCCATAACCTGGGTACGGTGGAATCGATGGGCAACATCCTGTTTCTGGCCGGGCGCCGTCGCACCGCCTGCCATCACAGCAAGTTTCTGTTTCACCCCTTTCACTGGACCTTGCACGGCTCGGTCGACCATTCGCGCATGTCGGAATATGCCATGAGCCTGGATTACGATCTGGAGCTGTACTCGCGCATCGTTCAGGAGCGCACCGAAGGTGCCAACGAAACGATGGACGTGCGCAACTACCTGACGGCCGCCCCACGCATCCTTAACCCCAGGGAAGCGATCGAGACAGGGCTGATCCACGCGGTCGAGGATGCCAAGCTGCCGAAGGAGGCCATCAACTGTGCGATTCATTCCTAGCTCTGCTCAGCGGACCCAGAGGCCCTGAGCCGTTTGATTTGATGAGGAACCGATGCTTCAACAATCGAACCAAGAGCTTCTGGAAGCACTTCTGCTGGCCCGCGGGCCGGGCGGGCAGGAAGAAGAAGTAAGCGATATCTGCCACCGCGTACTGGAGCCGCTGTGCGATGAGCTCTGGTCAGACCCGGCCGGCAATCTGATCGGCCGGGTGCGCGCGCCCGAGCCAGCCGAAGGGGCAATCCGCGTCATGGCGCACCTCGATGAGGTCGCAATGGTGGTCAAGCGCATCGACGAAGATGGCGCACTGCGGGTTTTTGCCCTTGGCGGAGCCTATCCGGTCAATTTCGGCATGTGTCCGGTGGACATTCTTGGCGACCATCAGGTAGTTGCCGGGGCGCTGTCGTTCGGCACCATGCACGGCACGTCTTCAACGCCGCAATCCCAGCATGTGCTGAGCGGCGATGTCGGCTGGAACGACGTGCATGTCATCACCCGGCGCGACAAGGCCGAGCTGGGCAAGCTCGGCGTGCGCGCCGGGACTCGCGTGGTGCTGAGCCAGCACTGGCGTAAGCCCTTTCGCATGAATGACGGGATCGCTGCGCATTTCATGGATGACCGCGCGCCGGTCCTCGCGGCGCTGCTGGCCGCCGGACAATTGGTCGAAAAGCGCGATTCGCTGAGTCACGACGTGTATTTCACCTTTACCAGCAGCGAGGAAGAGACCAACGCCGGCGCGCAGTACGCAGCGCGTACGCTGCCCGGCGACATCTGCCTGGCATTAGAGGTCGGCCCCGTCGCAAGCGAGTACGATACGCATCTTTCGATCGACCCGATTGTGCTCACCGGCGATGAAAAGGGCTATTACACCCGCTCGGTGTCGGAGTCACTGCTGCTTGCAGCCGCCGCTTGCGGTTATTGCCCTCAACCTGCACTGATGCCCGGGTTCGCCTCGGATGCCAGCGCGGTGCTGTTGACCGGGGCTTCGCCACAGGCGGGCTGCCTGGCCATCCCCACGGAAAACACCCACGGCTACGAAGTCATTCTCGATGGAGCGATCGAGGCCTGCGCGCAGACGCTGGTCTGCTATCTCCTCGATCCGCACCGGCGCGCCAGGCAGAAAGGTTGAAGGTTCAGCCCTTCGGCCAGAGCACCATCTGCGTACAACGAAACAGGGCAATTTTCTTTCCGGTGGCTTCGTTGGTGACCACGGCATCCCAGACCTGGGTGTTGCGGCCCAGATGCTCGACTGTGGCGATACAGGCGATTGCGCCTTCGCGCGCGGTCCCGAGATGGTTGCTCTTGAGTTCGATGGTAGTGAACGATTGCGCGCCTTCGGGCAGGTGAGCGACGGTGGCGTAGCCGCAGCTGGTATCGGCGAGCGCGACCACGCTGGCCGCGTGCAGATACCCGTTCGGCGCGAGATGCATCGGCTTGATCGGCATACGGCTTTTCAGAGTCCCGTCTTCGACGGCAAGAATCTCGATTCCCATATAACCGGGCAGGTGACCTTCGCTGCGCTGGTTCAGGCTTGCAAGAGTGATGTCGGCACGTAGGGCCATGATGAATCCTCGAGTAACAGACGAAACAGGGTAGTCAGACGCAGCAGGCCGAGGCGGTCATTGGCCCGGCAACAGGCGCCCGAATTTGCTGAGCAGCTCTTCGACATTGAACGGCTTGAACAGAATATCCATGTTCTCCCCTACGAAGGAATCCCGGTCGCGGGCCTGCTCGGTGTAGCCGGTCATGAACAGCACCGGTAGTTCGGGGCGACAGTGGCGCGCCGCCTCGGCCAGTTCCCGCCCGCTCATGCGCGGCAAGCCTACATCGGTCAGCAGAATGTCGATGGGCGTGTCGCCGTTGAGCAACGACAGCGCATTCTCGACGCTGTCGGTCTGCGTGCACTGGTAGCCTACCTCGGTCAGACGCTCAGCAATGATGGCGCTCACCGCGAGCACGTCTTCGACGATAAGCACATGTCCGCTGCGAACGATGGCTCGACTCGATGCCGGCGGTTCCACGAACTCCTGCGCGGGCTCCGCCGCGGGGAGCAACAAACTGACTTCGGTAAATTCGCCGACTTCGCTGCGAATACGCGCTACACCGCCGGACTGACCGGCAAATCCGTAAAGCATGGACAATCCCAGCCCGGTCCCCTGTCCCAGGGGCTTGGTGGTGAAAAACGGATCGAATACCTTGTCTATCACGTCCGCCGGAATGCCGATTCCGTTGTCGTGCACCGACACTTTCACGTAGCGACCGTCAGGCAGTTCCGGATCGTCCTGACTGTCGATCATTGCACTGCTGATACGAATCCCGCCGCCCCCAGGCAAGGCGTCACGAGCGTTGATCACCAGGTTGAGAATCGCCGCCTCGAGCTGGCTGGCGTCGGCCTGGGCCACGGCTTTGCCAGGCGCAAGATCGAAGCTCAACTCGACCTGCTTGCCGATCGAGCGACGCAACAAATCTTCCAGCGAGCCGAGCAAGGCGTTGATGTCGACCGGCCGCGCTTCCAGCGGCTGCTGACGGGCGAAGGCCAGCAACCGGTGGGTGAGTGCCGCACCGCTCTGGGCCGAGGCCAGCGCGCCATCGGCGTAACGCTTAAGATTGTCCAAACGCCCCTCCCCGATGCGCTCGGTGAGTAGCTGCAGACTCATGATGATATTGGTCAACAGATTGTTGAAGTCATGGGCGATGCCTCCGGTCAGCTTGCCCAACGAATCCATCTTCCGCACCTGAAGCAGTTGCGCTTCGGTGCGTACCCGCTCTTTTACTTCCTGGGCGAGCAGATCATTCGCCGTGGCCAGTTGCTCGCGCTGGCTGACTTCCTTCTGATGGCGAATGGTGACGTCCTCGACGAACACCATGGCGATATCCGGCGCGCGATAGGGGGCGACCTGCCACTGTGTCAGGCGCACCGACCCGTGCATGCGAATTTTCAGCGTTCCGGTCCAGCGTTTGCCGGCACGTATCCGTGCGCCTACCGCTTCGAGCTCGTCGTCCTGCCCCGCTTCGAAGCAGTCGCCCAGCCGCTCGCCGCAGCGCGCATCAGTGATGAGCCTGGAGAAGGCGCGGTTGGCTTCGTGTATCTTGAAACTGGCATCGATCACCGCGATCGGCGCGGAGATGTTATGGAAGATTTCTCGAAAATGCGCCTCGCTTTGCTGCAGCGCCACCTCGGTTTGCCGGACACGCAGCAAGGTGCGTAACGTTGCGAGCAGAACATCCGGATCGATCGGATGGATCAGATAGGCGTCTGCCCCCGAGTCCAGGCCGGTGATGATGTCACCGCTTTCGATTGAGGCCGCCGAGACATGCACGATAGGCAGCAACGCCGTCTTGGGATCGGCCCTGAGCATGCGCGCGATATCGAAACCGCTCATATCCGGAAGATTGATGTCCAGAACCAGCGCATCGATCTCCTGCGCAGCAAGCAGTGCCAGACCGTCTGCACCATTGCCTGCCTCCAGAACCTTGAAGCCATGATTTTCCAATCGGCGGCGCATCGCATAGCGCGTTGCTACGTTGTCGTCGACGATCAGCAGCTGCCTGTCACTCATGCGACGCCGTCTCCAGCTGCAGCGATAGCGGGACCTCGGCGAAAAAGGTGGAGCCCACTCCCGGCTCGCTTCGCAAGCCGACATGACCACCCAATAGCTCCGCGTAACGCTTGCACAGAGACAATCCCAGCCCGGTGCCGCGCAAGCGTTTCTGAACTGGCGAGTCGACCTGCATGAAGTCCTCGAATAGCTTGTCATGCAGCTCTTCGGGTATGCCGATTCCGGTATCGGTGACAGAGAAACGTACGCAGTCAGTGTCGATTAGCTCGGCACGCACCCTGACCTCTCCACGCAGGGTGAACTTCAGGGCATTGGAAATGAAATTGCGCAGGATCTGACCGAGCTTTTTGTCGTCGGTATACAGCCGCGGTATGCCGTTGGGCTCTTCGAAGACCAGATCCACCGCTTCGGCGTCGACGATCGGCCGAAACATGCCACGCAGTGCCGCGAACAGGTCGAGCATATCGAACCAGGCCGGTGAAATACTGATGCGGCCGGCCTCGATCTTGGCCAAATCGAGCAGATCGTTGACCATTTCGGTCAACTCCTGTGCCGAGCCCTTGATGAAAGCCAGCTGCTTCTGTTGCTCCTCATTCAGTGGACCGTCCAGTTCATCCTTCAACAACCCGGCGATACTGAGAATCGAGCCGAGGGGTGTACGAAACTCATGGCTCATATAAGACAGAAACCGGCTTTTCAGTTCCGACGCCTGACGCAGCGCCTCGGCCTGATTATCCAGTTCAGCATACAAGGCCAGTACGCCCTGATTGGTTTCTTCCAGCTCCGCCCGCAGCGCTTCGTTCTCGCTGGCAAGCCGTGCGGCATCCGACTGCAAGCCCTGTGCATCAGCCATGCGGCACCTCCAATTCGATGGCCAGGATGGTCGCGTCGTCGCGGCCCCGGCAAAAGTCTCTGTGCAACACGGCGGCAACGACCGCTGGATGCTTGGAAAGCAGCCCCGGATAGTCCTGAAGGTCCCAGCGAGACTGCAGCCCGTCGCTGAACAGCAATAGCAGCTGACCGCCGACAGCGGTCTGCGTAAATGTTTGAACCTTGCGAAACTGCACCCCGACGATGCCGGGATGCGAAGCCATGCCTCGCGACCCGGCGGGCGACACCAGCCTAGCGCCGATATTGCCGATGCCGGCGAACTTCAGATTGCCTTCGCGTGCGTCGAACTGGGCGATGGCCGCAGCCCCGCCGCGAGTGCCCTGCATGCTGCGGTGCATATCGGCGACAAGCGTTTCCGGCGCATCGAAGGGGTGCTCGGCAAAGGCAGACGTTCCCGCCAGCGCAGCGATTGCCGCGTCTTCGCCGTGACCCAGCCCATCCACTACCAGGACGCAGATCCGCTGCGCATCGACCGCGAGATACCAGCCGTCGCCGCAGGCAGACTCATGGCGCTGAGCATGCTGACTGACACCGAAGCGCAAGTCTGCCGATTTCGCGCCACGCGGATAGAGTCTGGCGAGAATCACCGACCCGCGTTCATCAGAGTAAAGGTCGAACACCTGGGCCTGCCTTGAAATAGCCCCCAGCCCGATTCCCTGCGTGCCGCCGGTTGAATAACCGTCGCGCAGACAGGGCTGCGCGTCGAAGCCCGGGCCACGATCGACCGCGATCATTTCCAGCCCCTGCCGATCGGCGCAGGGCACCCGACGCAAATGCATCTCGCCCGCTCGTGCGTGTTTCAGCAGGTTTGTCGCCAGCTCGGTGACGACCAGTGCCGCCCGTCCAGCATCGGTGGCATCGAAGCCGATATCCGCGGCCAGCTGCAGCGCTCGGCGCCGTGCCTGACCGACTTGGCTGTCGTCCTCGATGAGGATGACTTCCGTCAGCGTCCCGCCAAGGTTCAGCTCCATTGGCTGATGGTCACTTTGGTTCCGACGCCTGGCTGGCTATCGATATCGAATTCGTTGACCAGCCGCTTGGCTCCAGTCAGCCCGAGACCCAGCCCGCCTCCGGACGTCCAGCCGTCGGTCATGGCCAGCTTCATGTCAGCGATACCGGGCCCCTGATCGATGAAGGAAATGCGGACACCGCTGCGCAGGTCCTGCTCGACGAGCTCCCACTGCATGTCCCCACCACCGCCGTACACCAATGTGTTGCGCGCCAGTTCGCTGACAGCGGTGACCAGCTTGGTCTGCGATACCAGCCGCAAACCGCACTGTTGCGCCAGCTTGCGCGCGACCTGACGGGCCAGGACGATGTCCTGTTCGGACCTGATGGGTTGCGTACCGGTACTCATCGCCGCTTCACGCGTTGTCGGAGCAGTCGCATTCCGCGTTCGACATCCAGCGCGGTATTCACGCCGGGCAGGTCGAGCCCCAGTTCAACCAAGGTGATGGCAACCGCTGGTTGCATTCCGACGACGACGGTTTCAGCGTCCATGATCCGCGACATGGCCGATATGCTGGCGATCATGCGGCCTATGAACGAATCCACCATCTCCAATGCGGAAATATCGATCAGGACGCCGCGCGCGGCGGTCGCATCGATCCGCTCGGACAGGTCGTCCTGCAGGGTCAGCGCCAGCTGGTCGTGCATTTCCACCTGGATGGTCACGAGCAGGAACTCGCCCATCCGCAGGATTGGTATGCGTTCCATGGTCAGCTCGCCTTGGTGACGGTCAGACCGGAGCGATGCAGCGCCAGCGAAAGGGCATCAGCCAGGCTGGATTTGGTAACGATGCCCTGCAGATCCAGGCCCAGGTGCACGATGGTCTGCGCTATCTGCGGGCGCACACCGCTGATGATGCAGTCGGCACCCATCAGGCGAATCGCGGTAACGGTTTTCAGAAGATGCTGGGCAACCAGTGTGTCCACGGTGGGCACACCGGTGATGTCGATGATGGCGATTTCCGAACCGGTATCGGCGATGCGCTGGAGCAGCGATTCCATCACCACCTGAGTGCGCTGCGAGTCCAGCGTACCGATCATCGGCAGCGCCAGGACACCATCCCACAGCTTGACGACCGGGGTCGAGAGTTCGAGCAGCTCTTCCTGCTGGCGCTTGATGACGCCTTCGCGGGCCTTCTGGAAGGTCAGCACCGTGTGCAGCCCCATCGCATCGAGCAGTTCCGACACAGCGGTAAGCTGCGCGGTGAGGGTCAACGGCTCGTCGGCCATGGTCCGTTGCAGCATGTTGAAGATGGATGGCTTGAGGGCAAAGACGAAGCCCGCCGTCTGCTGCGAATCGAAACCTTGGAGCGCTCGGCTATGCGACAGCTTTTCCAGGAACTGTCTGGTTGAATCCCATGCTCCACTCACCCAGTTCTCTGCCCCGGCCTTGGCGCTTCCTTCTGCAAACAGCGCGATGAACTCTGAGGTCTGCGCTTCCAGCTCGCCGGGCTTCAGTCCGCGTGACGAGCCCATGGCATCGAGATTGCGTACCCACTCGGTCTGAATGTCGGATTGTTGTTGCAGTAATGCGTTGATCGTACGCTGATCCAGCTGCGCCATGCTTGAGTCTCCGTGTTGAATGGCTCGATGATACATGCTGTGAAAAGGTTGGCCACGTTGAAAAGACGATCTTGGACGATCCTTTGGGCAAGTTGGTTCTAAAGCCTCGAAAGAAGACCAGAACACTAACGGTCGGTCCAATGGTCGCTTTGAGATATTCCCCGAAGTCGATAGCTCGATCGTCGAGAAAGCCCAAAGCCTCGGAAGAGGCAGGAAATCTCGCTCGCCGACTGAACGCCGGGCGTATTCGAAAAAACGAGTTCGCCACGCGTACGACAGGGGCGAAACAAAGGGTCCCGATAGCACCGCGAAACGGCACGTAGCGGGGCAAAAAATCTGGAGGAGTTGAGGAGAGTAGTTTCTGAAATCGGAGCGCCGCTTTGCGCGGCGCTGTCATTGCCTTTCGGCTCAACCGCGCGTGAGCCGCGATTTGCGCCATCCACCATGGCTTTGGAACGAGCCGCTATCACCGGTCAGTGCGAAACGAGTAGCCCGGTAGCAAGCTTGCGCAGCTGAAACGTGCCAACCCCGTACCTTGCGATATGCCCACATCCAACCACGCTTGTTCTGGTCCATGTCGATCCCTCGAGGCAGTGTGTACTCAGCGCATGGACTCTGCTGAAAAAACAAAGTTCCGTCAATCACCTAAAAAGGCGATCAGAATCGACACTATATTGGCGCGACGGAGCTGTTGTCCTCTAGCCGTATTAGGAACCACGGGATCTCGCTCCCGGTAGGCGATCCAGCCCATCGGCGAACCTGCGCTCACGTAGGCAGCGCAATACCATCACCCCGGTATGCTCGTTGAGTAGCGCCAGATCTGCCGTCGCGCTTAGTCTTCACGGAAGTTGATTTCTTCCAGACAGCCTTCCGGATCCGGATCGGCGGCACACTGGATTTCATCATTAGCGCTGTCCAACACACATTCCAGCACCGCCAGAGGTCCCCCGGCGGTGTACTTGCCTGGGGCACGCAAGACTTCCTGTTCGTTGGGCTCGAGCACCGCGGTTTCGGTCCGCCGACGCTCTTCGGGGATCCCGACAAACTCGCACAGAACCCACTGGTTGGTGCGGTTGGTGACCTTAACTGCGCGGACGCCCTTGAGGTCCACCTCATCGGACGAGGCGCCTTCGACGCCCAGAGGTTCGACCAGCACATCCAGGCCGTTGAGCTGGGTTTCGATCTCCAGCGCATCCGCTGGGGTTGCAGCTACTGCCAAGAGCCCAGCGACATAGGCACCATAGGTTTTTGCAAGTTTCATTCTCTTTTCCTCCAACGCTGGCTTCTTGGCTTTCGAGAGGAAGTAACGCAGTAAGTTCGCCCGGGCTCGGCCAGCTAGCTGAAAGAGAGGCCACGGGATTTTGCAGGACAAGCCGATACGCAAGCTGCCGAGTATGGCTACGAGACTTCATCACGCCTTGTGCGGGCACTCGATCTACAGCGCGGCCGGAACGGAATGGCGCTGTGCGATGGCGCAACTGTCTTCGGGGAAACAAGCCACACATTTCTTCCGTGAATCGGCAGGAAGTTTGAATGCAGCGGGAAAGATTGCTAAGGGCTGGTCATGACTATCGCTAACTGCGACTCACTATTGGCGCCTTACACTAAGGCCGCACTTATCGCCTCGGGGTCAGGGCAAGAACGCCAAAGGTCGCATTCTGGACCGCATGAACTGGGCGGGGCAAAAAAACGGGGGCTGGCGCCCCCGTTTCGCGATCAGCTGTTACGACCGCCGCTATGGCTATTTTGACCACCTTTCTTGCCTGCTTCCGAGGCCTTTTCACGATCATTGGCGAAATTGCCGCCGCTGTTCTGACCGCCCTTCTGACCTGCTTCGGATGCTTTTTCTTTATCGTTTGCGAAGTTGCCTGGATTACCTTTGGCATCGTTGCTCATGATGTTCCTCCACACTTGTCAGGGCTTACTTGAGTATCAAGCGCCTCTATTAAATTGAGGCTCCTATCCCACTAAAGTTTCCCGGGTTCGAAAAAGATCGACGAAAGGAATACGCATAAAATCAATATGATATCGCGACAAATCAGGGAGACGGCATTAGGAGTAACGCGGCTGTTTTCTGGTAACACTCGGCTCCGGCGCCGGCTTGCCCTCATCGTCACGGAAGCCAGCGCCGGAAGATTGGCCAACACGTCGAGGATGTCTCTCTGTGCGGCTGGTCTTATGCGTGATGCCGTACGCTGATCAAGAAACGCGCCTATGCACGAGCAA
Source organism: uncultured Halopseudomonas sp. (assembly GCA_964477725.1). Lineage (GTDB taxonomy): Bacteria > Pseudomonadota > Gammaproteobacteria > Pseudomonadales > Pseudomonadaceae > Halopseudomonas. The sequence continues at coordinate 4,953 of CAYZFU010000013.1, read as the reverse complement.
AGCCCTGACTGCCCGGCCGGCGTAATTCAGTGAGGCCTGACCCACGCGGTCCGCTGTCGGCCTGGACGCCCATTCTTCGCGGGTGACCCGCCGGCAAGTATTGCGATATCGGTCGAACAGCGCCAGGCACTGCTCCAGGCAGTGAGCGTCATATGCTTCGACGTTCGCTTCAAGGTTTCGGTTAGCCCCCCACACGTCAAAATTGCACGAGCCGACACTTATCCATTCATCCACGATGGTGGCCTTGGCATGTAGCATCTGCACATCCAGCTCGTAGATGCTTACGCCTAGTTCGAAAAGCTTGCTGTAAAAGCCGCGTCCGGCCTCACGAATCGAGGGATGATCGGTTTTGCATCCCGGCAGAAACAATTGAACGTCTACGCCTCGCTCCGCAGCTTCCTGCATCGCGTCAAATATGGCTTTTACAGGAAAGAAATACGGGGTTACCAGCCATACGCGCGAACGGGCTAGCCGGATGCGCTGCACGAGGTCGATGACCAATCCTTTATACGGCACGCCCGATGTATAACCGAGCCGCCCCCAACCAGCCTGGGAATCGGGTTCGGTCTGGAATTCGCTCTCCGGCGTGGGGTGCCGACCGCTGTTCTCCAACCGACGCCAGCGGAAATCAAACAGTTTCACAACGTCCGCGACCAATGGCCCTTCGACGTGGAGCATCAGGTCGTGCCACTCCGACACGTTGGTCAGCGGATCCCAAAAGCCGTCGGTAATGCAGGCCCCGCCGAGATAGGCAGTCCGCTCGTCGATAACGATGATTTTCCGATGATCTCGCTTGAAGTCGTCCAGACCAGGGTTGGGGAGAAGCTTGTTGAAGACCCGCAGCGCCACGCCAGACCGAATCAGACGCTCGCGATCCGCATCGACCAACTGCTTGCTGCCAACAGAGTCCAGCAACACCTCGACTTCCACCGCTCGTGCCGCAGCGGCGCACAGAGTGTCGATTACCCTCGCCGCGTTGCGTCCGGACTCGACAAGATAGAGCTCGATGCGCACCGAGTACTGGGCGGCATCGATTCGCTGCAACACATCGGGGAAGAATTCGGTTCCCTGAGTCAGCAGTTTGAAGGTGTTCCCGCTGCGCCAGGGAAACCGTTGCCTGGAGCTGGCAGCAAGAGCGAAGCGGTTGGACAGGCGCATTAGAAAATGAGCATGAGCAGACCAATAATCACGAGGAGACCAATCAGGAAAATGATGCCAACCGTACTTGCGAGAAACTTCAACATACATGCTCCTGACGTAATGTGCCGAGCCGGCTAAAAAAAGAGCCCACCAACGGCGGGGGATAATGTCGGCGGGCCCTGTCCAAACCTACCAGTCGAGGTGGGGCAATTTTTCACATCTTTAAAGTTGGGAACGATGCAAGGCGTCGAAGTTCAGCGTCTGCGACAAGTACTAGCGAGGGACGGATTGCTCGCACTGTTCGCTTTCCAGGTCAGGCGGCGTACTCGCCCTAGTCGTGTCAGTCGCGATGTAACCAGGCGACAACGCCAATGCTGTATGGTGGCAGCTTCCTCGGATAGCAAGCAGTACAGGACCCAATGACCTTTTTCCGCAATGCTTTTCTCGTCATGCTCGGCATCGCTCTGTTGGTCGGCTTCTCGATACGCTACTTCCAATGGGATCGAAGCCTTTACTACTGGTTCAGTACACAGGCGAATGCGAAAGAATGGCGCGCGAAGTCGATATGGCTGGGTGACTACCGAGCCGTAATCGACGCTCACGCATTACCAGGGGTCGCCGATAATCTTTCGGGTATCACCTTCGACACCGAGCGACGGCAACTCTGGGCCGTGATCAATGGGCCAAGCGAGCTTATCGGCATTAGTCTCGAAGGTGAAATACTGACCCGACATCCGCTGAACGGATTTCACGACGTTGAAGGCGTGGTCTTTCTCGGTGACGGGCAACTGGCCGTAGTGGAAGAGCGCCGCCAGACCGTTCTGGTTCTACCAACGCCCACCGAGTCGGGTCCACTTCAATACGACGACTTTTTCAGACTGCGTATCGAGATGCACCAAGCAAACAACAAAGAATATGAAGGGCTCGCCTACGACTCGGTCAATGATCGGTTGTACATTGCGAAGGAACGTAGTCCGATCCGGCTGTATCGGATGGAAGGGTTCTTGCACGGCCTGCGGCAGGCTTCCGGCCTAGCCATCAGCGACGTCACAGATTCCGTCGGCGAAGACCTGTTCGTCAGCGACCTGTCCGGTCTAGGCTTTGATGACAAAACAGGACACCTGCTTGCCCTGAGTGACGAGTCCAAGCTTTTGGTGGAGATGAAAAACGGACAGACCATTAGCTTCTTGTCACTCGTCAGCGGATCCGCCGAGTTAGCTGAAGACATTCCCCAAGCCGAAGGTGTGACGCTCGACGATAGCGGACGCCTCTATATCATTAGCGAACCCAATCTCTTCTACCGCTTCGAGAAGAGCACGGCTGCTCAGCCGGAGCCGTGAGCCAGGCTACCGAAAACCTGTCCGGGGAAGCCGTACAGCAGTATCAGCGAAGCATGGTCCAGCGCGAGGTCCGCCCCCGGAACGTTAGCACTCCGGGGACTCGCCCATCTAATCAGTTTTGCGGACGTTCTTCTTGTTCGTCCGGCATGGTTACGTCAACGTCAGGGACGGTGACTGTCTTTTCTTCGGTACCCACGTCAACGTCCGCCGTGTCCACATCGTATTCGGGCATGCTACCGGCCTCTGCTTCGATATCTACCTCGGGAAGGCTGCCTTCTTCCGTCTGTTCCACATCACACGCAGCGAGCCCCAGTGCAGCAATCATCAGCGCGGCAGGCGCCATCCATTTTCGTTAGATAGTCATGCTGTTCTCCTTAGCATCCGTTTTCATCGAACGAGACCCAAGCAGGCCTCGACTCAGCCCAAGTTCGTCTGGGCTTACCAAACCGACCTTTGCATAGGTAGAGAGTTCTCAACCGCCCCTCCTCGCATCGTGAACGCGGTTCTGCATTGGCTCGTTTTAATGCTGGCCGCTCCTCAATCTTCGCGGCAATTTATTTCTTCAGACAGCCGGCTGGATCCGAGTCGGCCGCACACTCGATTTTTCTTAGTCACTACTGTCCAGAACGCATTTCCGCACCGCCAAAGGCGCTCCAGCGGGGTATGAGCCCGGTGCGCGCAGCACTTCCCCGTCGTTGGGCTCGAGCACCGCGGTTTCGGTCCGCCGACGTTGTTCGGGAATCCCAAACGCCGCTTGAAGAGGCTGATGAAGAGCGTCAGAAAAGCAAAGGTTTCCGTTGTTGCGTAGCCCAGGTTTAGCGCATCGAAACTTCCCCGCGCGAAATCGGTCGTAAACCGAAGCGGGCCTCCTCTAACTGGAACTCGACGAATGCCAGACACAGGAGTTGCCTGCTAGCGAATCGCCGATCGCAACCCAACAGTGATGTTTGTGGCAAAGGAGTCCTGGGATGTGGGACACGACGCCTGTCGAAGCGCAGATAGTGGCGCGCCTCGTCAGGGAAATGGATGCGCGAGGCTTCGCCTCCTTGAACGATATCATCCCGGCCGACCGGCTGGAGGATGCTCGTCAATATGTGCGGCAGCAAGTGGAATCGCGTGGCCCGGAATATTTCGCTATCCACGGTCTCGAAGCGATGCGTGGAAGTTTTTTTGCTGAGCTGGCCGAGTCACCGGTTTTCAAACGTCTTTTGAATGACGTGTACGAGGCTGGTCTGGGTGAAAAGCCTCCGAAAGGCGAAGCGGTGTTCCCGGTTATTCGATTTCTTCAGGGCAAGACAGGGCGCAAGGAATCACACTTCTTCCATTTTGACGCCACTGTCTTGACCGTTTTGGTCCCTATCGTTATCCCAACGGAAGGTCGACATTGCGGCGACTTGATCAGTTTTCCAAACATCCGGCGGGTACGGCGTAGCGTTGCGGTGAACGTGGTTGAAAAAGCTGTTCTTCACAACACGGCCAGCCAGAAGCTGACTTCCTGGTTGGTTCGCCATGGATGGCTCAAGCCTTTGAGAGTGAAGCTTGTTCCTGGAAATATCTATCTTTTTTGGGGCTATCGAAGCCTGCATGCAAACGATCCGTGCGATCCGGCCATGCTTCGCGCGACGGCGCTCTACCATTTCGGAAACCCGCATCGAAAGCGTTGGTTAGCCCGGCGTTTGCTGGGTCGCAACCAGCGTCATTTGTCGACTGCCGAAACCGAAACCCTAGCCGAGCGTTAAGGCATACACCTCATCAGCGCCTCAGGCTGACGACGGGCTCGGCATCGGATTGGCGCAGTCGCTAATTGCTGATGCGGCGCCGGCGGAACCGCCCCAGCGTTTTGCCAGTCCTCAAGGGGAGCCATTGCGCGGCGTCAGGAGGGATCGCTTGGTATGAGAAAGAACGTTCTGGCTCTTTGCCTGGCGGCAACAGCGCTACTGTTGGTGGGTCTTGGGGCGTCGTACCTGTACTGGCCAGTGCGCGGCCCGGGCGCCGTCGCCGGCTCCATTGACGGCCCGTTCGAACTGACCGACCAGAACGGTAAGGCTGTAACCGAGCGAACCTTTCGCGGCGAATGGCAACTGGTGTTCTTTGGCTTTACCCACTGCCCGGACATCTGCCCTACAACACTCGCCGATGTGGCCGGTGTGCTGGATTCGATCGGCCCCGCTGCGTCGCGGCTACAGCCGTTATTCATTACCCTGGACCCACTCAGGGACACACCGGACTCGCTCGGAGAATATGTCGGCTATTTCGATAAGCGCATCCTGGGTGTAAGTGGAACCCCCGAACAGATCGAGGCGATAGCGGACGCCTTTGGGGTATACCTGGAGCGGGTGCCGACGGACGACGGAGACTACCTGATCGACCACACGACGTCCTTATACCTGATCGACCCGCAAGGGCAGCTAGCCCAGCGGTTTTCGCAATTGGACGGTCGGCACGGAATGGCTGAGAAAATCGTCGCGCTCAT
>CAYZFU010000012.1:0-27920 GCA_964477725.1 uncultured Halopseudomonas sp. | reverse complement strand
CGACGAAATAGACTTTTCGCTCACCAATGCCACCTGCGCTGCCGCTGGATCTGGCTTGCTACGCAGCGCAGCGTAACCTGGCAACGCCCTTCCTTCGCACTCCGGTCACAGACGACAAGCGGGCTCGCGGATACCGTGCGAATACCGGCACGCTGTTCTCCACATAGCCCCGCCTAGGCGACATCAACGTTGAGGTCGCCGACGACATAAGCCAGTCCCTCGTTCAATGCTGGCACGCTTTATGCTGTCTAACTGATATCATTTAGCCATACGTCAAGACCCCGACGTTGTTTGCCCGAGGATCGACCGCCATGACCCCAACCCGTACCGAGCGCCGCCAATTTCCCAACATGCGCGCCCATGTGGATGAGATGATTGCTGCGGGCGCGGTCATTCTCGGCCGCAATCCGCTGAAGATCATGTATCGCGCCAAGATTCATACGCTGTGCGGCGGCATGCTGGTAACCGAAGGCCTGGAGCTGTGGCCGCTCGAGCCCGAAATCATCGAAGTCAGCTGCGCGCTTCCCGTGACGCCAGAATTGGCGTAGTTGCTGCGATAGGCTCGAGACCGCTTCTACAGGTCTCCAATCGCCTGTACCATCGACCGCCTGGCATTAATGAAGCGTGCCTTCCCATCCCCGGCCGGCAGAGCGATGACATGGCTGTTGATTCTTCATCTTCTGGACAGCATGTTCTCGTTGGTGCGCCGCCCGGTGCAGACCGTAGCAGCCTGTCCGACCTGCTCGTTTCCGACGGGTATACCGTGCGCATCGCTTCGGAGCCTATGGAGCTGGCTCGCCAGCTTGATACGCGCACCAGTGCGGTAATCATTACCGATGCGATGGTCATCGGCGATCTGACCGCCTTGACCGCAGCGCTGAGCGACCAGCCAGAATGGTCGAATATTCCCTTCATTCTTATTACCGGGCAGCGCAGCCAGACCCGTAAAGACCTCGACACGCTGCGCATGCGCCTGCCTGCTGCGCTGAACAAACTGATCGTGCTCGAACAGCCCTTCGGTCCGGCATCGCTGCTCAGCACGCTCGATGTCGCCTGTCGGTCACGCCAGCGTCAGTTCGAGGTCCGCGACCGCTTGCATGAGCTTGCTGACGAGCGAGCCAGGTTCAACAGTCTGGTAGAGAATCTTCCGGTCGGGGTCTGCTTCATCGACCTGAACGGCACCACCGTTCTGAGCAATCCGAAATACGACGAATACGTACCCGACCGGCTGATTCCATCCGCCAAGCCTGATTCTGCCGCGCGGTGGTTGGCGCTCGATAGCCAGGGCCGCCCGCTCCCATCGGATCAGTTCGCAGCGGCGCGGGCCCTGCGCGGCGAGCACGTGCCGGCGCTGGATTGCCGTTACCTGCCGCCGGAAGGCGGAGAGCGCTGGACACGGATAAGCGCGGTGCCGCTGTACGACAGCCAGAACAAGGTGATCGGCGCGGCTCTGGTGATCATCGACATCGACGCCGAAAAGCAGAACGAGAGCATGCTCAGGCGTTTCACCGACGAGCTGGAGACCGAGGTGAAGGTTCGTACCCAGGCTCTGGAAGACGCCCTGGCTTTGCTCACGGTCGAGAGTCAGGAGCGCGCCCGGGCCGAGGAGCAACTCCGGCACTCCTTGAAAATGGACGCGGTCGGCCAGCTCACTGGCGGCATCGCCCACGACTTCAACAACATGCTGACTGGCATCATCGGCGCCTTGGAATTGATGCGCGCCCGTTTGCGCAGGCAGCAATATGACGATCTCGCTCGTTACATGGACGCAGCTCACTCCTCGGCCGGACGTGCCGCGGCATTGACGCAGCGCCTGTTGGCATTTTCCAGACGCCAGTCGCTGGAAAGCCGGCCAGTGGCAATCAATCCGCTTGTCGAATCGTTGTCGGATCTGCTGCAACGAACGCTCACCGAGTCGGTGATCCTCGAGTTGGATCTGGCCGAGGATGCCGGATTTGCCATGGTCGATGCCAATCAGCTGGAAAACGCCCTGCTGAACCTGAGCATCAACGGACGCGATGCAATGCCCGAAGGCGGTACCTTGGTGATAGCTACGCAGCGGGTCGAGCGCAGCGCCGCAGAGGCCGAACGCTTCGGCAGTAAAGGCGGCACATACGTCTGCATATGCGTCACCGATACCGGTGTCGGAATCCCGAAACCATTACTGGATAAGGTTTTCGAGCCCTTCTTTACCACCAAACCGCTCGGACAGGGCACCGGGCTGGGCCTGTCGATGGTCTACGGGTTCGTGCAGCAGAGTAACGGATTCGTCACCGTCGACAGCCATGAAGGCCAGGGCACAACCATCACGTTGCACCTGCCACTGGCGGACATCGAAGCGGGCGAAACGGAGACAGTTGTGGCCGCTTCTCCCCGAAACTCGGGCGCCGGGCAAAGCGTGCTGGTGGTCGAGGATGACGATGCCGTGCGCCTGCTGCTTCAGACGACGCTACAGGATCTGGGGTACCGCGTGCATCTCGCCGAAGATGGCCAGCGCGCGCTGCAAGTGCTCGATCAGCTGACGTATCTCGATTTGCTTATCTCGGACGTCGGCTTGCCGGGCCTGAACGGCCGCCAGCTTGCCGAGCTGTTCCAGCAGAAACGGCCCGGACTGCCTGTGCTGTTCATGACCGGTTACGCAGAGAATGCAGCGATTCGCTCGGAGTTTCTCGGCCCTGGCATGACCATGATCACCAAGCCCTTCAGTCTGGAGTCGCTGGCCGACGCCGTGGCTCGCGCGCTCGGCGTCAGGCTCGAAGAAGAGGCCTGACGCCGACTCAACCGAGCGTTCAACATTTAGCCGTGCCTGCCGGCCCCGAACCCGGCTTCCGCAGCTTCGATCGCCGCGTTGAGCGCAGCTAGGTTGGTCTGCCTGGCGATCCCTCGCACGACACCCAGAACAAAACCTCACGACCTGACGTCGGCCTTGAGGTCGTCATTGCGAACAGAGCGCGCAAGTAGCCAGATTTTACAAAGCATCTCAGCCGGTCCCATCTGGGCAATCCTTTGCTCACGCGCTCTGTTGCGAGGCGCGACGGACTGTCGTACAGTCGCGGCATGAACCCGATGATGCGGTTGCTTCTAGCTCTGTTTTTCACCATTGCGCTTCCCGCCAACGGGATGGCGCAGATGTTGATGCAGACCGGTTCAGCCGTATCGGGCACAATGCAGAGCCTCGGGCATGACATGGACGCCACGATGTCTGCAGACGAGATGCACGCCGTCATGGCCATGGCCGCCTGCGATGACCATGACAGCAACACTCAGGTATGTGATTCTGGCCAGGAGTGCAAGACCAGCGGTCTGCTACAGCTGCACGTCGCCAAGTCTCATGTCGTGCCGCCCGGGCAGCCGCCATTGATGCTCTCCGCCAGTTTCGTACCGCTCCCGCTTCCAGAGCCGCTCTGGCACCCTCCCCGTAGCTGATTTCGCCTCTACCTGAACTCCGCCCGGCGCACTGATGCGCCGGCTGGACGACCGCGCGTTGGCTTGTTGCCCGACGCGCATGGATGCTGACGGAATCGAACCATGACACCCCGAATCTACACGGCTCGCCCCTGGGCGATTGGCCTGCTGACGAGCGCACTGACTCTGCCGGGAACAAGCTTTGCGCTGACTCTCGGACAGGCTCTGCAGCTAGCCGAAGCCGAAGCGCCCGCTCTCGTGGCACAGCGAGCCAATCTGGAAGCCGCGCGCAATGCCGCCCTTCCCGCAGGCGAACTACCCGATCCCCAGCTGCGACTGGGCTTGCAGAACCTGCCCATCGAAGGCGATGCACGCTGGCAGCTCGACGAAGAAGCCATGACCATGCAGATGGTCGGCGTGATGCAGGACGTGCCTAACCGGGCCAAGCGCAAGGCGCGTCAGGACGTGGCCGAAGCGAGCGTGGAGCTGGCCGGTCTGCAGCAGACACTGACCCGGTTACAGGTCCGCCAGCAGACTGCGCAGGCCTGGATCGCGACCTTGGCAGTCGAGCGCAAACTCGAATTGTTCTCGCAGCTGTACAGAGAAAACGAGCTCCTGTCGAAAGCCGTCGATGCTCGCTTGGCCGGAGGCGCCGGGCTTTCAGCCGATAGCGTAATCCCGCGCCAGGAAGCGCTCCAGCTGGCCGATCAGGAAGATATGCTGCGCCGTGATGAGGCTGTCGCCCGTGCGGAGCTGCGCCGCTGGGTCGGTGATGCAGCGGCCGAGCCGCTGACCGGCGACTGGCCGCAGTGGGCCGACGACCTGACTCATTACCGGCATAACCTCGAGCGACATCCCGAACTGCAAGTGTTCGATCCTCTGACTCGCCGGGCCGAGGCCGAGATTGCCGAAGCCGTGGCAGACAAGACGCCAGACTGGGCCTGGGGCGTCGACTATCAGCGCCGAGGTCGGGGGTTTGGCGATATGGTCAGCCTCAGCGTCAGCATGGACCTGCCGGTTTTCGCCGGCTCGCGACAGAATCCTAGAATCGCCGCGGAACGGGCTCGGTTGGCCGAGGTACAGGCTCAGCGCGAGGACCTGTTGCGCATGCATGATCGCGAACTCGCCGAAGACATTGCCGAGTATCAGCGCCTCGATCAGAGCCTGGCACGGCTCGAGCAGACACTGCTTCCCCTGGCCGAAGAAAAGGTCCGCCTGGCCATGGCCGACTATCGCGGCGGCAAGGGCCAGCTGAGCGCTGTTATCGAAGCGCGTCAGCAACTGGTCGACACCCGCCTGCGCGGCGTGGACCTGGCTCGTGATCGCGCCCTGAGCAACGCCCGCCTGCACTTCGCCTTTGGAGATACCCCATGACCTTTCCTTTCAAGCGGCTGGCGCTAGTGGCGGCTATGCCCCTAATCGTTCTGTCTGCACATATACCCGCCCAAACGCAGAAGAATGAGACCGAGCGCGAAGTGCTGTACTGGTACGACCCCATGTATCCGCAGCAGAAGTTCGATGAGCCCGGCCCCTCGCCTTTCATGGATATGGACCTGGTACCACGCTACGCCGACCAGGGCAGCGACGGCGCCTCGATCAGCATCGACCCCAGCGTCACCCAGAACCTCGGCATGCGCCTGGCGACGGCGAAGCAGGAGACCATCAGCCAGACCATCAATGCAGTCGGCACGCTGGCGTACAACCAGCGCACCGTGGCGCAGGTGCAGGCGCGCAGTAGCGGCTTCGTTGAGCGCGTCTACGATCTCACGTCGGAGGACGTTATCGCCGAGGGGGCCCCGCTGGTGGATCTGTTCATGCCCGAATGGGCAACCGCTCAGGAAGAATTCCTGGCATTGCGTGGCATCGATGAGCCGCAGCTGCTCGCCGCTGCGCGGCAGCGGTTGCGTCTGGCCGGGATGCCGGCCGAACTGATTCGGCAGCTGGAACAAAGCGGCCGCGCCAGCACCGTGTGGACCATTACCAGCCCGATCGCTGGCGCGCTGCAGGAGCTGGAGGTGCGCGAAGGCATGACCGTGCAGACCGGCGCGACGCTGGCACGCATCAACGGGCTCGATACTGTCTGGCTGGAAGTCGCCGTACCCGAGGCGCAGGTCGCGGACCTGCAGGTCGGCCAGCCGGTATCCGCGGCGCTGCCGGCTTATCCCGGCGAGCCTCTGCAAGGAAGCATTGCGGCGATTCTGCCAACCGCCAACACCGAAAGCCGTACTGTGCGGGTCCGGGTTGAGCTGCCCAACCCGGACCAACGCCTGCGCCCCGGCATGACGGCCGAGGTCAGCCTGGCCGGCGATGAACGAGCTGCCCTGATGGTGCCCACCGAGGCCGTCATCCGTACCGGCCGGCGCAACGTGGTCATGGTCGCCGAAGGCGAAGGGCGTTTTCGACCGGTAGAGGTTCGCATCGGCCGTGAAACCGGCGAGAAGACGGAAATTCTCGAAGGACTTGAGCCTGGCGAGCAAGTGGTCGCCTCCGGACAGTTCCTGCTCGACTCTGAAGCCAGCCTGAGGGGCCTGACCGCACCGAGCCTGGGTGCACCTTCCATGGCAGACGAGGCCGCTGCCACTCCGGCATTGCACGAAGCGGAAGGAACAGTCATCGGCATCGAGGACGATATGCTCGGCCTTACCCATGGGCCGTTCAAGACCCTCGGCATGCCCGGCATGACCATGCCTTTTCCCGTTGCGAACATGCAGCTGCTCGAAGGAATCGAGGTGGGTGATCGGGTTCGCGTGGGCGTGCGAGAGTCGGACGAAGGTCTGACCATCGAACGCATCGAAAAGCTGGCGTCATCAGACAGCGGCAACCATGACGGGCACGGAGGGCATCAGCCATGATCGCAGCGATCATTCGCTGGTCGGTAGCCAACCGTTTTCTGGTTCTGCTGGCCACGCTGTTCTCGTTCGCCTGGGGCATTTGGTCGGTGCAGAACACACCGATCGACGCCTTGCCGGATCTGTCCGATGTGCAGGTGATCATCCGCACACCCTACCCCGGCCAGGCGCCTCAGATCGTGGAAAACCAGGTCACCTATCCACTGACGACTACCATGCTGTCGGTGCCCGGCGCCAGGACCGTGCGCGGCTATTCGTTCTTCGGCGACAGCTATGTATATGTGCTCTTCGAGGATGGCACCGACCTGTACTGGGCCCGGTCGCGGGTACTGGAATATCTGAGTCAGGTGCAGAGTCGTTTGCCCGCCGCCGCCAAGCCGGCCCTGGGTCCGGATGCCACCGGCGTTGGCTGGATCTATCAGTACGCTCTGGTCGATCGTACAGGTTCGCACGATCTGTCGCAGCTGCGCTCGTTGCAAGACTGGTTTTTGCGCTACGAGTTGAAAACCCTGCCTAACGTTGCCGAGGTGGCGCCAATAGGCGGGATGGTCAAGCAGTACCAGGTGGTGCTGGATCCGACTCGCATGGCCAGCCGAGGCATTACCCAGCAGCAGGTCGCCGAGGCAATCGACGCAGCCAACCGGGAGACCGGTGGTAGCGTGCTGGAACTGGCCGAAACCGAATTCATGGTGCGCGCCTCGGGTTACCTGCAGTCGCTGGCTGACTTTCGCGCGATTCCGCTGCGGCTGGACCAGGGCGGCGTACCGGTTACCCTGGGTGACGTCGCGCATGTTCAGCTCGGCCCGGAGATGCGCAGGGGTATTGCCGAGCTGGATGGCGAAGGCGAAGTGGTCGGCGGCGTCGTAATCCTGCGTAGCGGGAAAAATGCGCGCGAGACCATTACCGCCGTACAAGACAAGCTCGACGACCTGAAAAAGAGCCTGCCTCCTGGTGTCGAGATCGTCACCACCTATGATCGCAGCAAGCTGATCGACAGCGCCGTGACCAACCTCAGCCGCAAGCTGATCGAGGAGTTCATCGTCGTCGCGCTGGTATGCGCGCTGTTTCTCTGGCACCTGCGCTCGTCGCTGGTGGCCATCGTCTCGCTCCCGGTCGGCATTCTCATCGCTTTCATCATCATGCAGCGCCAGGGCGTCAACGCGAACATCATGTCACTCGGTGGCATTGCCATCGCCATCGGAGCCATGGTCGATGCGGCCATCGTGATGATCGAGAACGCTCACAAGCACATCGAAGCCTGGCACCGAAAGCATCCCGATACGCCGCTGAAGGGCGAGGCGCACTGGAAGGTGATCATCGACTCCGCGGTCGAAGTCGGGCCCGCCTTGTTCTTCTGTCTGTTGATCATCACCCTGTCGTTCATTCCCGTATTTACGCTGGAAGCCCAGGAAGGGCGTCTGTTCAGTCCGCTGGCCTTTACCAAGACCTATGCCATGGCCGCAGCCGCGGGACTCTCGGTCACGCTGGTGCCGGTACTGATGGGCTACTGGATTCGCGGCAAGATCCCCGATGAGCATCGCAACCCGCTCAACCGGGTGCTGATCAAGGTGTACCAGCCGCTGCTGGACGCCGTGCTGCGCTGGCCCAAGGTCACGCTGGTGGTGGCTGTGCTGGTATTTCTCACCGGGCTCTGGCCGGCCAGCCGGTTAGGCGGAGAATTCCTGCCGCCGCTCGACGAGGGCGATCTGCTGTACATGCCGACCGCCCTGCCCGGCCTGTCGGCGCAAAAGGCTTCCGAGCTGCTGCAACAGACCGACCGGCTGATCAAGACGGTGCCGGAGGTCGCGCATGTCTTCGGCAAGGCCGGGCGTGCAGACACGGCGACCGATCCGGCGCCGCTGGAAATGTTCGAGACGACAATTCAATTCAAGCCGCGCGATCAGTGGCGCGAAGGCATGACACCGGACAGGCTGGTCGACGAGCTCGACCGCGCCGTCCAAGTTCCGGGGCTGGCGAACCTGTGGATCCCGCCGATTCGAAACCGTATCGATATGCTCGCCACCGGTATCAAGAGCCCCATCGGGGTGAAGGTGTATGGCACCGATCTGGCTCAGATCGACGATGCCACCCAGGCTGTGGAGCGTATCGCCAGGACTGTCCCCGGGGTCAGCTCGGCATTGGCTGAGCGAATGACCGGCGGGCGTTATATCGATATCAATATCAACCGCGCCGCTGCCGCCCGCTATGGCCTGAATATCGCCGATGTGCAATCGATCGTGTCCGGCGCCGTGGGTGGGGAAACCATCGGCGAGACGGTGGAAGGCCTGGCGCGCTACCCGATCAGCCTGCGATATCCTCGCGAGTGGCGCGACTCGTTGACCGAACTGCAGAACCTGCCGATTTATACGCCACAGGGCAGTCAGATCACCCTGGGTACCGTGGCCGAGGTGAAGATTACCGATGGCCCACCGATGCTCAAGAGCGAGAACGCGCGACTGACCGGCTGGGTGTATATAGACGTCCGTGGCCGTGATCTGGCCAGCGTCGTGAACGACCTGCGCGAGGCCATCAATACAGAAGTACCGCTCGCGCCGGGGATGAGCATAAGTTACTCGGGCCAGTTCGAATACCTGGAACGCGCCAACCAGCGGCTGATGCTGGTCGTGCCGGCCACACTGCTGATCATCTTCGTACTGCTGTACTTCATTTTCGCCCGTTTCAGCGAGGCGCTGCTGATCATGACCACCCTGCCGTTCGCCCTCACCGGTGGCGTCTGGTTCCTCTACCTGCTTGACTTCAATATGTCGGTCGCCACCGGTGTAGGCTTCATTGCGCTGGCCGGGGTCTCGGCGGAATTCGGCGTCATCATGCTCCTGTACCTGACCAATGCCTGGGCCGAGCGGCTGCGTAACGGCCAGTCGGACCGGAGCGCGCTACTCGAAGCGATCCGCGAAGGTGCGGTCCAGCGGGTGCGTCCCAAGGCCATGACCGTCGCCGTGATCATCGCCGGCCTGTTGCCGATTCTCTGGGGCAGCGGCACCGGCAGCGAAATCATGAGCCGCATCGCTGCGCCCATGGTTGGCGGCATGATCACAGCGCCCCTGCTCTCGCTGTTCGTTCTTCCTGCGGCGTACCTGCTGATGCGGCGCCGCTCAACCCAACCCGCTCAACCCACCCCACCCACCCATCCATCCGTTGGAGAGACACCATGAAAACCAAACTTGCGTTCTGCCTGACCCTGGCCATGGCTTCCACCGCTATCGCCCAGCAGCACGGAAGCATGCAGCACGGCTCCGAGCACATGAAGAACATGCCCATGGGCGATGCAGAGACCATGCAGCAGAGGCATGATCGGCATATGGGTCAGGACAGCGCCGCTGCGAAGACCATCAGCACGACCGGCACGGTGAAGAAGATTCACCAGAACAAGAACATGCTTACCATTGCCCATGAACCGGTGCCGGAGCTTGAATGGCCGGCCATGACCATGGGCTTCAAGGCGACTGAAGAGCAGATCAACCAGGTGCAGGAAGGCGACAAGATTCGCTTCGAATTCACCTCCAAGGGCATGAACAATTCGATCGTATCGATTACCAAGCAGTAACAGCCCGAGCCCGGCAACCCTCTACAGCTTGCCGGGCGCCATAACAGAAGGATCGAATGATGAATCGTAAACCACTCGTGCTGGGCCTGACTGCGCTGGTGCTCATCACTGTCGCGCTGGCCGTGTATTATTTCGTGCGCGCCACGCCCGACGTACCGCAACGCGCAGCGCACCCGACGCCAGCGGAAACGACCGCACAGCGCAACAATGACACAACGGAGCCGGGGCAACTGACGCGCTTCCATTCGCCCTCGATCGGCCCGCGCACCGCGCCGGTGACCATCGTCGAGTTCTTTGACCCGTCCTGCGAAGCCTGCCGGGCGTTTTATCCGGAGGTGAAGCAGATCATGGCGGACTACCCGGAAAGCGTACGGCTGGTATTGCGTTATGTACTGTTCCATCGCGGCTCGGAAGAAGTCTCGCGCATACTTGAGACGGCACGCAGGCAGGATCTCTACCAGCCGGTTCTCGAAGCAGTGTTGCTCGCACAGCCGGCCTGGCATGACGATCCACAGGTAATTGCCGCGTGGGAGGCAGCCGGCGCCGCAGGCCTGGACGTCGAACGCGCCCGCGCGGAGATGATGGACTCCTCGATCACTGCAGTGCTGGAAACCGACATGAACGACGCCAAGGCGGTCGGCATTCGCGGTACGCCAACATTCTTCGTCAACGGTACTGAACTGCGTCGGCTCGGGCCGGCACCGCTGCGCACGCTGGTGGAAGAAAACATCGAACAGGTTGCCGAGTGACCTGCCAAGCATCCAGCCGAAGGCAGGGCATCATCATCGTTCGTTAACACACGAGGCGTAGTCTGGGATGCGCCCTTGTAACCATACGGATACGTAAGCGATGACCGATGTAAGCGAGCCCGACAGCAGCCCGTGGGCAGTCTTCCGCGTATTCCTGCGCCTGGGGCTAACCTCGTTCGGCGGACCGGTCGCGCATCTCGGCTATTTTCATAACGAGTTCGTGACCCGGCGCCGCTGGCTAAGCGCGCAAGGTTACGCCGACCTTGTCGCGCTTTGCCAGTTTCTGCCGGGTCCGGCGAGCAGCCAGGTCGGCATAGCGGTCGGTCTGTCCCGATGCGGCTATGCCGGCGCGGCCGCAGCCTGGCTCGGGTTCACGCTGCCCTCGGCTCTGGCCATGATTCTGTTCGCGCTTGGAATCGCTCGTCATGGCGCAGCGTTACCCGCAGGGGCTCTTCAAGGATTGAAAGTCGCCGCGGTCGCCGTGGTGGCCCAGGCTGTGTGGGAAATGGCGCGCAAACTCTGTCCGGATGCCCGACGCGCCACGCTGATGGCAGCGGCGAGCTGTGTGGCTTTGTTGGTTCCATACGCCTGGAGCCAGGTCGCCGTGATTGCTATTGCAGCAGTGATCGGTCTATTGCTGTTCAAGCCGGACGCCATTCATGGCGAGGACGCGTTACCTCTGAACATTGGCCGCCCTGTCGCGCTGGCATGCCTGGCGTGCTTTTTCGGGCTGCTGATTTTCCTGCCCCTGTTCGCTTCGCTGGCCGCCAGCCAGACGCTGGATATGATCGATGCGTTCTACCGCGCCGGCGCACTGGTATTCGGTGGCGGTCATGTCGTACTCCCGCTTCTTCAGGCAGAAGTCGTTCCTACCGGGTGGGTCAGCGATGACGCGTTTCTGGCGGGCTACGGTGCAGCACAGGCGGTCCCCGGCCCGCTGTTCACCTTTGCCGCCTTTCTGGGCGCGTCCATCAATGGCTGGGCAGGCGGCATGCTGTGTCTGCTGTCCATCTTCGCGCCGTCATTTTTGCTCGTGGTCGGCGCACTGCCCTACTGGCAGCAGCTGCGCCAAAGCCCTCGCGCGCGCGCGGCACTGAGCGGTGTAAATGCCGGGGTCGTCGGGCTCCTGCTTGCGGCGCTGTACGACCCGGTGTTTACCAGCGCGATCCTGCAGCCGGCGGACTTCGCTCTGGCTGTCGTCGCCCTGGTTGCGCTGCTATTGTGGAAACTGCCGGCCTGGGTAGTTGTATTGGGGTGCGGAGTGCTCGCCTCGCTGCTGGCACTTGTCTAGTCATCGCTACCGGGCACTTCCGAGCCGGGAGAGCCAGAAGCTGAGCATTGGACCGTCAACCGAGCAGGAGCTGTAATGTCGTATCATTTTCGTCCCGATCGCAAGGCCCCGAAGGAAATCCTGCGTGTCACCCGCAAGCGGCTGGGCAAGGCGCGTTCATCGCTCACTGTTACCGATGGAGAACGCGCCAAGGGCATTCACCAGGCGCGCAAACGCTTCAAGGAAATACGCGCCGTGCTGCGGCTGGTACGCAAGCCGCTGGGCAAGAAATCATTCGCCGCGGAAAACCAGCGCATCCGTGACGCTGCGAGGCTGCTGTCATCGTCTCGTGACGTCACCGCGATCGTCGAAAGTTGGGACGCTCTGGCTGCGACGGATACTGAACTGTTCCAGCGCAAACCCATGCGCGACGTTCGCAAGCGGCTGGCCGCACGCAAGCCCGACCAGGCCACGCGCTCCGAAGACGAGGCGATCGTCGAAGCGCTGGCGGTGGTCGAGTCGCTCGAGCGGGACATGCAGGGATGGAAGCTGACCACCGCGGGCTTCGATCTGTATGCCCATGGCCTTGAGAAGACCTACCGCGACGGGCGCAAAGCGCTCGCCACGGCGGAGAAAGCCCCCAGTGCTGACAACCTCCACGAATGGCGCAAACGGGTCAAGGATCACTGGTACCACACCCGCCTGTTGCTGCTGGGCTGGCCGGAGCAACTGAAGCAGCGCTGCGCCCTGCTCAAGGAGCTGTCCGAGCTGTTGGGCGATGAACATGATCTGTCCATGCTCTGCCAGCTGATGCAGGATCAGCCAGACCTGTTTGGTGACGAGGCGCTACGCGAAAACATCAGTACCGCCATCGAAAAGCGCCGGGAGTTTCTTCAGAACCGTGCGCTGCGACTCGGTCGTCGATTGTACGCCGAATCGCCGACAGCCCTGCGCAAACGCTGGGAGAAGTACTGGAAGCTGACCAGGCGTGAGCGCCGTAGCCAGACCTCCTGTGCATGACACCGAGTGAACCCTGTATCCCCGCGCCCGGTCGTACGCTTCAACAGAGGAGGAAAGCCATGGGCATGAATCACACCTATACCGGCAAGGAACCGACTCGCGACGAGGTCGATTCGCTGGAAGGACCGACAGTGATCGAGTTCGGCACCGCCTGGTGCGGCTACTGCCGGGGCGCGCAGGACGATATCGCTGCTGCTTTCGAAGGCCACTCGACCGTGCGGCACCTGAAGATCGAAGACGGCCCCGGCCGCCGCCTTGGTCGTTCCTTCCGGGTAAAACTCTGGCCCACGCTGATTTTCATGCGTGACGGTCAGGAAGTTGATCGGCTGGTCCGGCCGACCGATGCACAAAGCATCGGCCGAGCCCTCAGCCAGATCGACAGCCAGGCCTGAACACTAAACCGAGCAATAGCTCCGAGTTTTCGCCTTCACTCTAGCCCGTCTAGCACGGGCTAGACCCGCCGGTCACTACTTCTTTTGCCGCCGCAGGGCTGCCGACAAGGCGGAACTTCCCGCGCATCGCTTCGTTCTCAGATGCAGGCCTTAACGAGCCTTGAGCACGTGTTTCACTCGCGTTTCACTCCTGAGAAAAGAACAACAAAGAGGTGCGAACATGACTCGCAAACCCTATCTCGGCCTCGCCCGTGGCGCAGCACTGAGCCTTGTCATCGCCAGCGCTGGATTGGCTGGCATGACCAGCTTGCCTGCAGAAGCGGCTGGCAACTCCAACAAGCCCATCGCCGGTGCGATCAGCGGCGGCGGGACCGCCGCGACCCAGCAGAAATACGATGTCACCATCACCTCCTTCGACGGCACCGAGATCGCCGTGACCATCTACCAGCCGCGCCTGGAACGGGGTCAGCCCGCGCCGTTGCTGATGTACAGCCATGGCTGGAGCGGCAGCCGCTCTACCGACCTCAGCGAAACCGACGCCCTGACCGCAGCCGCTCGCAAGGCCTGGGAGTCGGGCTACTTCGTGCTGACATTCGACCAGCGCGGTTTCGGTGACAGCGGTGGTCAGGCCAACGTACAGGATCCGGAAATAGAAGGCCGTGACATACAGGCGATGCTGGACTGGGCCGAGGCCAATCTGGCCCCTCACCTGGCTTATCTGCGCGGCGATCCGCTGGTCGGGGGTCTGGGCGTCAGCTACGGCGGCGGCTTCCAGCTGGTCGGCTCGAGCGTGGACTCGCGCTTCGACGCCCTGGTACCGGTAATCACCTGGCACGATCTGTCGTACAGCCTGACGCCCGATGGCGTACCCAAGACCGCCTGGCTGTCCTTCCTGTCCGGCGTCGCGGCGATGGACCAGGCGCCCTGGGTCACCCAGTCGTATGTGGAATCGCTGTCCGGCACGGCGAGCGAGGCGTCATCCGCACGCCTGGCCAGACACGGATTGGGCGCCTACTGCCAACCGCGCACCGACGGTGGCGGTGTACCTGACGTCGATGCATTGTTCATTCAGGGCGTAAACGACACCCTGTTCAACACCAACGAGGCGACCTGGAACTACAACTGCCTGCGTCAGGCTGGCAATGATGCCTACCTGCTGATTACCAAGGGCGGGCATGTGTTGCCGGCCCTGCAGGATGGCTCCGATGGTGGGCTTACCAACCTTGGCGGCCTTTACAACGACGTGCAGTGCGGCGATACCCGCTATAGCATTGCTGAGTTGTCCTACCGCTTCCTGGACGCCAAGTTGCGCAAACTGCAACGTCACGTGGCAATCCCGCGCGTGTGTCTGACCCAAAGCGGCGGCGCAAGCGTAGTGGCCGAGGAAATGCCCACCGGCGGCATGGCACTGCATGTCGACAGCGGCAACCTGCTGGTCGGCCCGCCTTCAATCGATGTCGTGTTGAACCTGTTGCGCAAGCTCGACCCGGCAAGACTGGCAGATGTGCTCAGCGTGCTTTCGGCTGACACAGCCAGTCTGCTGACAAGTGCATTGACCGGTTTGATCACCGTCGAGCCGGAACGTGTTACGGCGATTCTCACCGAACTGGTCGAAACCCTGCCGCCGGCGCTATTGGCTGAACTGGGCACCGCACCCCGCTTCGTACCGCTGTATCGCGCCAGCAGTGACCAGACGCTGGCTGGTCTGCCGCTTGCAGATTTGCGCATCGAAGGCCAAGCCGCGCTTGATCCTCGGGTGTTCGTCGGTGTTGGCGTCAAGCGTCGCTTGCGCCTCAGCCCGGAGCTGCTGGGTGACCAGATATTGCCGTTACGCGGCACAGGCGAGCGCCAGACCGAGCTGGTCGGAGTGAGCACCAAGCTGCGCTACGGTGACGAAGTGGGCCTGATGCTTTACGGCTTTCATCCTCAATACACGCTAGGCTTCTCGCGCCTCCCCAGCGCTGTGAAACTCACCGGTACGGTGCAGCTGCCGCTGCACTGAAGCAGGTCTAACCCACCGGCTTGCCCCGGTGGGTCGTACTGCTACGCCTACGCAGCAAGACCATGCCGCAGATTGCCGTATGCTCCGACGAGCGCAACTGGAAGCAAAAAAATAAAGAAATCGGCCCTCAGGTCGACAGATAGGGGTACACAAGCAGACGAGTACTCTCATGTTGTTCATCAGCCGTTCCAGTAAGAAACAGCAGACGCACTCCACCGAGCTAGCCTTGTTGCAGCAACTCTTCGATTCGATGGGCTCCGACATGCTCACCATCGACCTTGATGCACAGTTCAACGTCACCCGCGTCAATAACAAATTCGCGCAGGCGCTGGGCTTTTCCAGCGAACAGCTCGAACAGCGGCCTCTGTCGGAACTGGTACCGCCCTACGTCAGAAAACTCCCCTGCTTTCACAACTTCAACGATGCGATGTCCAACCTGCGTCCCATCGACGACGACTATCGCTATTTGCACCGCGACGGCAGCCTGGTCTGGCTGCACGTCAACTGGTATCCGATCAAAGACGAGCATGGCCGCTTGCTGCGCGTGCACGGCTTCGCACGGGACGTAACGCGAGACCTGCAGCAAGCGAAGGAAAACGAGGAATTCATCAAAGCCCTGGTGCGCTCGACTGCGGTCATCCAGTTTCGTCTTGACGGCACGGTGATCACAGCCAACGAGCAATTCCTTCAGGCCATGGGGTATTCATCGAACCAGATCGTCGGAAAGCATCACAGCATGTTCTGTGCTCCTGAAAACGCTTCTTCTCCCGAGTATCGCTCGTTCTGGCAGACGCTCAATCGTGGCGAGTATGTCAGCGACCGCTTCAAACGGCTCGACAGCCGCGGACAGGATGTTTGGCTCGAAGCAAGCTACAACCCTGTCTACGATCCTGAGGGGAATCTTCAGAAAATCGTCAAGTTCGCCAGCGTGGTCAGCGAGCAGGTCGCCCGCGAAGAAGAAGTCAGGGAAGCGGCGCGCATTGCGTTCGACATCTCCCGGGAAACGGACGCCAGTGCCGAACGTGGCGCTGATGTGGTGCGCGGAACCGTTTCTACCATGCAGCGTATCGCCGCAGAAGTGGAATCCGCAACGCACGGCATCGAAGCGCTAGGAAAGCAATCGCTGTTGATCAGCTCCATCGTGCAAACGATCAGCGGCATCGCCGCGCAGACCAACCTGCTGGCTTTGAACGCGGCTATCGAGGCCGCGCGCGCGGGTGAACAGGGTCGTGGCTTCGCCGTCGTAGCTGACGAAGTGCGCCAGCTGGCGGGCCGAACGAGTGCCGCCACCGAAGAGATCGTCAGCGTCGTTGAAAAGAACCAGACGCTGGCTGATGAAGCTGTCAGGGATATGTCAGCCAGTCGCGAACAGGCC
Organism: uncultured Halopseudomonas sp.; assembly: GCA_964477725.1. Lineage (GTDB taxonomy): Bacteria > Pseudomonadota > Gammaproteobacteria > Pseudomonadales > Pseudomonadaceae > Halopseudomonas. The sequence goes on along the minus strand of CAYZFU010000012.1, from coordinate 11,293 downwards.
GCACAGGGCCTGGCCCTGGCCAACCAGGCGGGAACCGTCATTCAGGAGATTCAGCACGGCGCCAAACAGGTCGTCAGCGCCGTGCAGCGCTTTGCCAACGAACTCAGCTAACTCGCCGGAAAGCAGCCGGCGTTCAACAGACATCGGCTGCCACTTCGCCGAGTAGTATTCAAAAGTGTCCCATATCTGAACTTTTTCTCGACGAAGCAGCTCTATTCTTGGCTTGTTGCAATTCCCTCCGTAGTCACTTTGTTGATAAGGATCATAGATGTCACCCGCCAACACCCGGGCTCTCCGATTGCTGCATTTATTGCTCCTCTGTTCGGCGGTACTGATCGGTTGCTCCGCCGAGGAAAGCCCTGCCACCCCTCCCCCACGTGTCGCCCTGGTCCAGCCGCTCGAACCGGCCGACTCTTCCAGCGGACCTCTACGCTTTTCCGGTGTGGTACGCAGCGCCGATTCATCGCAGCTGGCCTTCGAGGTTCCCGGCCGGGTCGAACGCATTCTGGTGGATGAAGGTGTTCGCGTCGAACGTGGCCAGCCACTGGCCGAACTGGATACCTCCGACTACGTACTGCAGCTGCGCGAAGCCAGTGCCCGCGTTGCACAGCTGGAAGCCGATCTTGCCCGCAAGCGGATGCTCGAGTCCGAAGGGATCCTCGCTCCGGCAGCAATAGAAAGCCTCGAGGCCCAGGTTGTGTCCGCGCAGGTGGCACGCGACACGGCACGTCGCAACCTTGGCCATGCGACGTTGCAGGCGCCATTTGACGGGGTCGTGGCCGCCAGACTGGTCGAACCCCAGACAGTCGTGGCAGCCGGCACGCCTGTGCTGGCGATCCAGAGCGAAGGTCCGGTGGAAGTGCGCGTGGACCTGCCCGAGACGGCGGCGCTCTCCCTGCCGCTCGACACTTCCTTGCAGGCCGCAGGCGAACTGGTCACCGCCGGCGTCGAACTCCCGCTGCGTTACAAGGAACACAGTACACAGCCCAGCCCCGGCGGACGGACCTATCAACTGGTGCTGCAGGGCGAGCCACCCGATGGTTACAACCTGTTGCCCGGTATGGCAGTACGGGTTTTCCTGAGCCGCCCCGCTTCGATGAAAGACAACGGTTCACAAGGATATCGTGTACCGGTCTCCGCGCTGATGAGTTCTCCGTCGGAAGAGCATTTCATCTGGTTGGCTATCGACGGCGAAGCACAGCGCCAGGATGTCAAGATTGTCCGGCTGGAACGAGAGCACGCAGTCATCGCCAGCGGATCGCTCGAGACCGGTGCGCCGGTCATCGTCGCCGGTGGTAGTCAGCTGTCGCAGGGATTGCAGATTCGTGTGCAGGAGCGGCGCTGACCGATGGATTTCGCGCGCTACGCCATATGCAAACCGGTAAATGTCTGGTTACTGGTTTTGCTGTGTCTTGTCGGTGGGGTCTTCGCCTTCTTCGAAATGGGCCGCCTCGAGGACCCCGAGTTCACCATCAAGCAGGCAATCGTCAATGTTCAGTATCCTGGCGCGACGGCTCTGGAGGTCGAACAGCAGGTCACCGAGCCGCTGGAGAGTGCCATCCAGCAAATGACCCAGATAAAGGAGATTCGCTCGCGCTCGATGCCGGGTCTGTCTGAAATCCAGGTTGAGATACAGGATCAGTATTCGGGCGACAAGCTTCCACAGATATGGGATGAGCTACGCAACAAACTGGAAGGCGCCCGGGGCGATCTGCCCCCGGACGCGCGACCGCCAGTGGTCAATGACGATTTTGGCGACGTGTTCGGTGCATATTACGCGCTCACCGGAGAGGGACTTACCCTCAGGGAGCTGCACGAAACAGCCAAATCCCTGCGCCTCGCCTTGCTTACCACCGAAGGCGTCGGACAGGTGGAGCTCGCCGGAGTGCAGGAAGAGCGCGTACGCGTGCTGGTGGACGAAGCGCGGCTCGCAGCGCTGCGCCTGTCGCCAGAAGAAATCGTCACAGCACTGGCAGATGCCGATGCGGTGATCGATGCAGGCGGGGTGCGTTCCGGAGAACTCTTCGTGCGTGTGCGTCCCACCGGGGATTTCAACACTCTCGACACACTGCGGGCGCTACCGGTCGGACGCGGCCAGGCCAGCGTCAGCCTGGGTTCGATCGCCACCATAGAACGCGGTTACGCGGAGCGGCCGCGGCAAATCATTCGCTTCAACGGCGAGCCGGCGATCACGCTGGGAATCAGCGGCATATCCGGAAGCAACATTGTCGAGGTCGGCCGGCGCGTCGAGGCGACACTCGAGGCCGAACAGCCGAACATGCCCCTCGGCGCTACCCTGCGTCCTATTTACCAGCAGCACCAGGTGGTCGACGAATCGGTGAACAGTTTCGCGCTCAACGTGTTTCTCTCCGTGGCGATCGTCATCAGTGTGCTGTGTCTGGCCATGGGGCTACGTGCCGGGTTGGTGATAGGCACGGTTTTGTTTCTCACGGTTCTTGGCACCTTGCTGATCATGTGGATGGGTGGCATCGAGCTTGAGCGGATCTCGCTGGGCGCGCTGATCATTGCCATGGGCATGCTGGTGGACAATGCGGTAGTTGTCTGTGATGGGGTGCTGGTGCAGCGTCAACGCGGCCTGAGCGTATTGCAGGCGTCACAAAAAACACTGCAACAGACTCAGGTTTCGCTGCTCGGCTCGACCATCATCGGCATCCTTGCGTTTGCCGGCATAGGGCTGTCGCAGGACACCACGGGAGAGTTCCTCTTTTCGCTGTTCTATGTCATCGCCGTGTCGCTGTTACTCAGCTGGATTCTTGCACTGCTCGTGGTTCCGCTGCTATGTCAGCTATTGCTAAAGGACGATTCAAAGTCAGACGGGGATGGCGACGGCGCCTATTCCGGTCCGCTCTACGATCGCTTTCGCTCGGACGCGCGCTTCGTGCTGCGCTTTCGCTGGGCGACCGTGGCCGTGCTGGTCGTGCTCACGCTTGCCAGCGGCTTCGCCTTTACAAAGTTGCCGCAGAGCTTCTTTCCGCCGTCGAGCACACCGCTGTTCTACGTCACCGGGTTCCTTCCCCAGGGCACGCACATCCGCGAGACCAGCCGCACCGCTGAAGAACTGCGCAGCTACGTGCAGGGGCTCGATGGGGTGACCGACGTCTCGACTTTCGTCGGTGCTGGGGCGTCGCGCTTCATGCTGACCTATACGCCCGAGCAGCCCAACTCCGCTCTGATTCATCTGCTGGTTCGCGTGAAGGAAACTCCGATGATCAGCGGACTGGTCCGGCAGCTGAACCAGGACCTGCCGACTCGCTATCCATCCATGGATATCGCCGCGACGCAGTTCCTGTTCGGCCCGAACCCCGAGGCGAAACTCGAGGCCCGCATCAGCGGCCCGTCAATAGAGACGCTGCGTGAACTGGCCGAGGCCGGCACTCGCCTGCTCGAGACCGAGGGTCAGGTAATGAACGTGCGGCACGACTGGCGCGAACGCGTCCCGACCTTGCAACCGCTGCTCGATCTGGATCGTCTGGCCGAAGCAGGACTTACCCGCCAGGCCATCGCCCGAGGCCTGGCGATGGCCAGCGAGGGTGCGCAGGTGAGTCTGTTTCGCGAGGACGACGAACTGATTCCGATTCTGTTGCGAGCCAGCAATGAGGATCGCCTGCAGCCCGACGAGCTCTTGCAGCGATTGATCTGGAGCCCGGCTGGAAACAATTATGTGCCGCTGGCCCAGGTGGTCAACGGCGTTGAGGTCGCCGCTCAGGACACGCTTATCAGACGCTTCGATCGCGAGCGCACCATCGCCATCCGCGCCGAGCCACGCGACGGCGAAAACACCAACGTCGCGTTCGAGCGCATCCGCCCGATCATCGAATCGATTGATCTGCCGCCCGGCTACGCGCTCGAATGGGGTGGTGACTATGAGCAGTCCAGCGAAGCGCAAGGGGCGTTGATTGGATCCATTGCCCTCCCTTATCTGGGCATGATGCTGGTCACCGTGCTGCTGTTCGCGCGAGTACGCCAGCCGCTGATGATCTGGCTGGTAGTACCGATGTCGATCATCGGAGTCAGCGTCGGACTGCATCTCGCTGGCCAGTCCTTCGGCTTCATGGCCCTGCTCGGGCTGCTCAGCCTGACTGGCATGCTGATCAAGAACGCGGTAGTACTGGTGGACGAAACAGACCGACAGATAGACGAGCAGGTGCCGCGTATGACCGCAATCGTCGAGGCGTCCGCGTCCCGTCTGCGTCCGGTGGTTATGGCTGCGGGAACGACGGTGTTGGGCATGGTGCCGCTGCTGTTCGATCCGTTCTTTGCCAACATGGCCGTGACCATCATGGGAGGACTCGGGTTCGCCACGGTGCTCACCCTGCTTGCAGTGCCCTGCCTGTACGCCCTGTTCATGCGCGTGAGCGCGGAGGAAACCTGATGTTCACCCGGGCGCGCCTCAAACCTCTTTGGTACGCGCTGGGGCTGGTGCTGGCCGGCTGCTCCAGCGCGCCCAGCCACGACACCCCGCAGCTGCCGCCCGGCTGGTTCCATGGCGACGAACAGGCGTCTCTGGAATCCTCTGAACTGGCGCACTGGTGGGAGCAGTTCGATGACCCCATGTTGACGACAATGGTGAACCGCGCCATGCACGCCAACTACGACTCGCGCCTGGCCATGTTGCGCGTCCAGTCGGCTCGTGCCCAGCTGCGCCAGGCGCGCGCGAGCCTGTTTCCGATACTGGATCTGCCGGCGTCGGCGAGTCGCCAGTGGATCGACGTCGATCCGCCGGCCAGCGCCAGACCGCAGCTGGAACAGCTCGGCCTCGATCTGGACGACGGTATCGCGATCGACATGTGGGAACTGGCGCTGCAAGCCAGTTGGGAACCGGACATATTCGGCGCCAACCGGGCTCGCACTCGGGGCGCTCAGCAACAGGTACGCTCGGCTCATGCGCAAGCTATTGCAGCACGCCTGAGCGTCGGGGCCGGTGCGGCACAAGGTTACATCCGTGCGCGTACGCTCGAAGCCCAGCTGGCCTTGCTTGAAGAGGGTCAGGAAATCGCCGGCGAATTTGCCCGCATTTCCAGATTGATGTTCGATGCCGGCGAAGTGACGCGTCTGGATGTGGAAGCCAGCGCAGCCGAGCGGGAGGCCCTCGCGGCACAGCGTGACCAGGTCCAGGCCGCGCTTGCCGAAGCATGGCTGGCGCTCGATACGCTACTGGCCAGGCCGCCCGGTACCACCGCTGTGCAGATGCGCACCGCCCCGCTCTCTCCGATACCGGTTGCACGGTCAGGCATCGCGCCCGGCCAGCCCATCGATATGCTGCGCCGCAGACCTGATCTGATCGCTGCCGCAGCCAATTTGCAAGGAGCCGAGCTGCAAAGCCTGGCCGCGCGCAGAGACCTGTTTCCAACAATTGCCGTGCAGGCAGCCGCCGGGCGCTCGGGTTTTGCATTGGGCGAGGCCATTTCATCAGCTTCGAACTTTGCTCGTCTCGGCGCGACTTTCGCACTGCCCCTGCTGGATTACCCGCGTCGCCAGGCGGCCATTGAGTTGGCCGACGTGTCCGGTGAGCAAACCTTCGTTTCCTTCCAGCAGACGCTGGCAGAAGCACTCGAGGATGTGGAGCGCGCCCTGGCCAATGTCGATGGACAGCAACGTCGCCAGATTACCCTGGGCCGTGCCCTGGCCCACCGTGAACAAGCCCACTCACTGGCCAGGCGCAGCTATGAACTCGGCGAAGCGAACCTGGCCGAGGTACTCGATGCCCAGCGAAGCGTGCTCGAAACCCGGCGCCAGGTAGTCGAAGCTCGCGCGGCACTGGCGAGCGCGCAGGTTGCGCTGTATTTGGCATTGGGGGGTGGCTGGCAACCCGTAGCGCAGACGCAGCCAGCAGATCATTAACCGACACCCATCCTGCATGCGCTGACCGATAGCGGCGGCTCCGCGCGGGATGTGCGACCGACCGGGAGCTAATCGCATCCTGCAGCTGTCTCTGTTGACATGTCTCGCAGCCGCTTCGCCATGTTCCGCCGGATCAGGACGCCCTGTCTATGCATAGACCTCGCCAGTATTTTCTTGCCCTGCTGTTGATAGGCGTCACCTGGATGACGGCTAGCCCGGTGGTGGCGCAGACCACCGCGCCGGAAGCAGGCGAAGCCACCCCAGCGCCTCCGGTCCCCGAGGATCCGCTGGGCCGAACGACGCCACGGGGCGCTTTCAGCGGATACATCCATGCCATGGCCGAAGAAAGCTACGACGAGGCGGCCGAATACCTCGATCTGTCCGGGTTGCCCCGGCGCATTGCCCGTCAGGGTGGAGCGGAGATCGCCCGCCGCCTGCGCATTGCCCTGGACCAGGGCGGCGATGTGCAGCCTTCCGTGGCGTTGAGCGACCAACCGCAAGGCAAGCTCAATGACGGGCTGGCCCCGCACATGGAAAGGATCGGCTCGGTCAACCTGCGAGGCGAGGTGGTACCGCTGTATCTGGAGCGCACCGAGGAAACCGACGAGCCGCTGTGGCGCATATCCTCAGAGACCCTGAAATATATACCTGAAACGCTCGACGAAACTCTCCACACCACGGTAGACCAGCTGCTCCCGAGCGTGCTGATCCAGCGTAAATGGCAGGGCGTGCCCATTGGTCATTGGCTGGCGATGGTGTTCCTGGCGCTCTCGGCGTATGTGGTCAGCCGGTTGGCGGTGGCTGCGGTGATCGGCGGCGCGCGGCGTATTCTCAGGCGACGATTTCCGAATTACCCTGCCGGTCTGGTTCAGGCCTTCGCTCAACCGATCCGGGTGTATCTGGCGGTGATGCTTTTCGTTGCCGCCGCCCAACGGGCGGGTGTTTCGATCATTGTGCGGCAGTATTTCAGCCAGGTGACCGTGCTGGTCGCCTTGTTCGCAATGCTGCTGCTGGCCTGGCGGCTGATCGACGTTATCGCCAGCGCCTTGCTGTCTAGGATGACGCGCAGCGCGAACATGGGCGCGCTTTCAGCGATCATGTTCTTCCGCCGCAGCATCAAGGTGCTGCTGGTGGCCTTGGGTGTGATCAGCGTTCTGGACATGATCGGCTTCGATGTGACCACGGGCCTTGCGGCACTGGGTATCGGCGGTATCGCCATCGCCCTGGGGGCGCAAAAAACCGTTGAAAATCTGGTCGGCGGGCTGAGCCTGATTTTCGACCAGCCGGTACGGGTCGGCGACTTCTGCAAGATCGGTGACATCCTTGGCACCGTGGAGCAGATCGGCATGCGCTCGACCCGCATCCGCACGCTGGATCGCACCATGGTGGTGATTCCCAACGCCGATCTATCCTCGCGCGTGATCGAAAACTACGCTCACCGTGATCGCTTCTGGTTCCACCCTGCCCTGGGCTTGCGTTACGAAACGACGCCGGACCAGATTCGCTACCTTTTGGTCGAAATCCGCTCGATGCTCTACGCTCATCCCCGGGTCGATCCCGACCCGGCGCGGGTGCGTTTTACCGGATTCGGCGCTGTATCGGTGAATCTTGAAGTGTTCGCTTATGTCCTGGCGAAGGATTACGACGACTTCCTTGAGATTCAAGAGGACCTGTATTTGCGCATCGCCGATATCGTCAGAGAAAGCGGAACCGGCTTTGCATTTCCGTCCCAGACGGTTTATCTGGCCTCGGATTCAGGACGCTCCGATAGCAAATCCCGGGCAGCAGAAGAAAAGGTCAACCAATGGCGGGAGGCCGGCGACATACCCTTGCCGAAGTTCGAGCCCGAGCGCGTGGACAAACTCAAGGGAAGTATCGGCTATCCGCCGCCTGGCTCCAGCAACGCAACGCGCTGAGGGGGAATGATCAAACGGCAACGCGGAATCCGGGACAAAGGTGACTAGGACGACGGTAGGATAGGACGGATTCATGATGCGCCGGGACGATGTTGGCCATCGCCCCGGCAGTTCGGACGAGAAGCTGATTCAATAATCAGTCCTTTTCGTCCTTGAGTACCTCGCCGGAATTACGATCAATTCGGAATTCATATTCCTGATCGCCTTCCTTCTTACCCTGACCTTCCCACTCGTCGCCATCGGCTTCGATTTCGGTAATCTCGGTATAGCCCAGGCTGCGAGCCTTTTTCACGGCGTCCTCGATAGACATCCCGGAGCCACCTGATGTAGCTGCCATGGTCTGGCTACCGATCAACAGGCAGGCTGAACCGAACAGTGCTGTGATGAGTTTCGTTTGCATGAAGTCTCTCCTCTTTCTCATGGATGCACTCGATAGAGTGGCGTATGCCCGCTGGGTTCAACCCGGCCGCTGTGCTACGTCCGACGCAGTGCCTGGCGAACTCTCCGAGACGAATCGAGTCTTTGTTATAAGCGCAGCAAGAAACTGCTGCGTGCTGCAGAGACCTCTCTCGGGTCTCGCCAGATGACTTTGCCAGTAAGGAGAGACGCATGATCTTCTACCGTAAATGGATTGCCCCTGCCGCGATATTAACGGCTGCACTGGGCCTCGCCGCATGCGAAGCAGAGCAGACCGAAGAAGGCAGCATGCCCGATGTTGATGTTTCGGCCGAGGGCGGCAACATGCCTGAATACGATGTGGATACTGCGGATGTAGATGTGGGCACCCGCGAAAAAACCGTCACCGTACCTGAGGTCGACGTAACCATGCCCGACGAGCAGGAAGAGCCGCCCCGGCAACAGCAGTGAGCGAAGCGCGAGAGCCTTAGCACCAGCGCTCTCGCCGGATTTCGCGCTGCCTACCCGCTTACGCGGTGATGCCTATCTCGCTTCCCACCACCGCGTCCGCGGGTTGTGCCGCACCTGCGCGCTGAAGCGCGCACCAGCCGTCACCGCCACCGCACCCAGATAACTCTTCATCTTCCTTCGCCCGCGTATCCGTCCGGCCGGCTTGTGATTGCCCGCCTCCTGCATGCCGCCCACACGTTGAACAGTTACCGGACTACTCTGGAGAATGCCAGGTCCAGTCTGCCTATCATCGAGCTCCACCGAAACGCCGTTGTACACAACCGAGACAGGCCCATACAAATGTGAATTGCCACCGCCCTCCGCCCGGCCATGCCAGAAGTTGTTTTTGACAGGCCAGTCGAAACGATTGAGCGCTACAGCCTCGCGGTTCTCGATTCGCGGCAGGAGAGGCTTCGAACACGTAAGGATGACATCGGGTGCAACGCGCATTCCGCTCGGGGCGTCAGGGTGATAGAAGGACTGGTAATCGCTGCGCCACTGATATGTCAACGTGTCCTGAGCGAGCGGCGGTTCGGGGCACCAAGTGGTCTGTTTGACTGCATAGTCGCTGATAAGCATGGTTCAATCTCCTGCACTCGGGCCCCATCGGCCCTGATGCGCAGCAGAGTGCACGGCGCCGCGTTAATGCGCGGTTAAAGCGCCAAAGCTGGATCAGCCCGACGCAGCTGTTTCTTTGTTAACCCAACCTTAACCACAATGTGGACACATTGCCTGGTGGGCAACCGTCTGGCCCACACCCGTCCGACCATTCTAGAGACCCTATATGCTGGACATCCTGCTGGTAGAAGACGACCGTGACCTCGCGGCAACCGTCATCGAATATCTCGAGCTTGAAGGCTTTCGCTGCGACCATGCAGATAACGGGCTGACGGCGGTACAGCTAAGTCAGAAAAACGCCTATGACGCCATGCTGCTCGACCTCAACCTGCCGCGCCTGGATGGCCTGAGCGTCTGCCAGACACTTCGATCCGAAGGTAATGACGTTCCGATTCTGATGCTGACTGCGCGGGACCAGTTGAAAGACAAGCTCGACGGCTTTCAGGCTGGTACCGATGATTTCCTGATCAAACCGTTCGAGCTGCAGGAACTGGTGGTGCGTTTGCTCGCCCTCACCCGTCGTCGCAGCGGCCAGGTCAAGGTGCTTCAGTGCGCCGATCTGCGTATGGACCTGACCGCGCGTGAGATTACCCGAGCCGGCGCAACGGTAAAGCTCTCACCGATAGGCTGGAAGCTGCTCGAGGCACTGTTGCGCGCCTCCCCATCAGCCCTGCCCCGGCAGAAACTGGAGCAGGCTGTATGGGGTGAAGACGTCCCGGACAGCAACGCGTTGAAAGTCCATATGCATCATCTGCGCAAAGCGCTGGACGCGGGCTCCGACCAGCCGCTGCTGCATACCGTGGCCGGTTACGGCTTCGTCGTTCGCGAGCCAGCGCCATGATGCGCCTGCTGGGCCTGAAGGGGCTGGTACTGATCACGCTGTTGACGCTGGGCATTGCGCTGGTGGGCGGCTATACCTTCATCTCGGCGCGCTCCTACGTCAGCGGCATGGATAACATCATGGCCGGACAGCTGGGCCGGGCAGCCATGCAGAGCGTGGCCTATGAACTGGGCGTGCCGGGCCCGCGCGAAGAGTACATGGTCACCCGGACCTGGGCGCAACAACCGGAGGCGATCCGCGCCGCCTTCAACGAGGCTCCGTCTGACCCGGGCACCCTGTACAAGGCACATGTGGGCGGGGATGGTCCGTTTGGCCGGCTGTACTTCGCCGTGAGGCAAATGACCCCTGCCGGAGAGCGATTCGTCACCCAGCAACTGTTATCGCCGCCGAGCATGGCGGGTGTGATATCGCCGGCCCAGGGCCGCCTGTTCAACCTGACGTTGATCGGTATCGGCAGCGCTCTGGTAGTAGCTCTGGTGATGATTCTCCTATGGCGTCGCATCTCCACCCCTATCACTGCGCTGGGCGCCTGGGCCGCAAGCCTCAATGAGCACAACCTCAACCAGCCCGTCCCGGATTTCGTCTATCCCGAGCTCAATCGCTTCGCCGAGCTGATGCGCAACAGCCTGAACACCGCGCAGCAAGGCCTGCAGCGCGAACAGGCCTTTCTCAGTCATACCAGCCACGAGCTGCGCACGCCAATCAGTGTCGTGCGCAACAATCTGGAGCTGCTGCGCAAGGTGCAGACCGCAAGTGCGCGCAATCCGGACCCGCGTGAAGGGGAGATACTCAACCGCATCGATCGGGCCAGCCTGACCATGAAAAATGTCACCGAAACGCTCCTCTGGCTGGGGCGCGATGATCGGGCCACACACCCTTCCAGTGACCTGCGTCTCGACCAGCTGATCGCTACCTGCTGGCGGACGAGGTGCAGCTCACATTGGACCTGTCCCCGGCAGAGCAGTACCTGCCCGAGTCGCCGACGCGGATCGTGCTCGGCAACCTGATCCGCAACGCCTTTCAGCATACTCGCGAAGGCACCGTCGAGATTTTCCAGCGTGACAGTTTTGTGCGCATCGTCAACGCATCGCGTGACGAAGTAGAGCCTGCCGGGGACACCGGGTTCGGTCTGGGGCTGAAGCTCACCGAG
>CAYZFU010000011.1:15007-28012 GCA_964477725.1 uncultured Halopseudomonas sp. | reverse complement strand
AATGATTGCCTGGTATTTGCGGCCTATACCGCCACGCCGTTGTTCATCGCCGGCCTGGCTGCGCTGTATCCGAACCTGTGGCTGGCCATGTTTGTCGGGACAGCTGCGATCTCGTACACCGTGTATCTGCTTTACCAAGGTATCCCGATCTTCATGGACATCCCCAGCGAAGAGGGTTTTCTGTTTTCCAGTTCGATCCTTGCAGTCGGTCTCGTGGTGCTTGTCGGCATGATGGCAACCGCAGTGATCTTCTGGGGCTTCGGCATCGGTCCGGTGTATCTACGCTAGTTTTCGCTGCTTTCGCAGTAACGCAACGCCCCTTGTCGGTCCAATGGCAGCCGGCAAGGGGTGTTGTTTTTATGGCCGGGGTTTACGGGTAACATAGCGCCTTTCGATCTCCCCGGATGTCCCTTGCCATGACCAGCCTGAGCGTCAACCAAAACAAACTGCAGAAACGCCTGCGTCGCCTCACCGCCGAGGCGGTAACCGATTACAACATGATCGAGGAAGGCGACAAGATCATGGTGTGCCTGTCTGGCGGCAAGGACAGCTACACGATGCTGGACATGCTCATGTACCTGCAGAAGGTAGCTCCGGTTCGTTTCGAGCTGGTGGCAGTGAACATGGATCAGAAGCAACCGGGTTTTCCCGAGCATGTGCTCCCTGCTTATCTGGACCAGCTCGGCGTGCTGTACCACATCCTCGAGCGCGACACCTATTCAATCGTCAAGGAAAAGATCCCCGAAGGTAAGACCACCTGCTCGCTGTGTTCTCGCCTGCGTCGCGGCAACCTTTACACCTTCGCCGACGAAATCGGCGCGAACAAGATGGCGCTGGGGCATCACCGTGACGACATAGTCGAGACCTTCTTCCTCAACATGTTCCATGGCGGCAATCTCAAGGCCATGCCACCTAAGCTGTTGTCCGACGACGGGCGCAACGTAGTGATCCGCCCGCTCGCCTACTGCAACGAGAAAGACATTGCCGCGTACGCGGCAATGCGCGAATTCCCCATCATTCCATGCAACCTGTGCGGTTCGCAGGAGAACCTGCAGCGCAAGGTGGTGAAGGAAATGCTGCAAGGCTGGGAGCGCGAGACACCCGGTCGCGTCGAAAACATTTTCCGAGCCCTGCGGCATGTTCAGCCATCTCAACTGGCCGATACCAACCTGTTCGATTTCGCCAGTCTGCGTGTAGACGAACAGGCCGCGCCACGTTTTCTCAACGTCATGAATCTTTGATCAAAGCCGCCCGGATGCGCGACTACAGCTGGCTGCATGAGTTCTGCCTGAATCGATTCGGTTCACTGCAGGCGTTGGAGGAGCGGTTGCCGGTGCCGGCGCAGGCAGACAGGCTGCGGTCGCTGACCGATGATCGGTACCTGTCGCTGATGGCGCTGCGCATCTTTCGCGCCGGGCTCAAACACAGTCTTGTCGATGCCAAGTGGCCTGCCTTCGAAGAAGCCTTTTTCCGCTTCGATCCCGACAAGGTGGTGCTGATGAGCGGTGAGCATATCGAGCGGCTGATGCAGGATAGGCGGCTGATCCGTCACCTTGGCAAGCTGCGAAGCGTGCCACGCAACGCGCAGCTGATGCTCGACTTGCGCGAGGAACATGGCGGGGCGGGGGAGATGATCGCAAACTGGCCGGTCACCGAGATCGTCGGCCTGTGGCGCGTGCTGATTCGACGCGGCAGCCAGTTCGGTGGGCTTTCTGCTCCGCGTTATCTGCGCATGGTCGGCAAGGACACCTTTGTGCCGACCCAGGATGTGGTGGCCGCATTGGCTGCGCAAAAAATCGTCGATCGTGTGCCCACCAGTCAGCGCGATCTCGCAGCGATACAGGACGCTTTCAATCATTGGCACGAGCAAAGCGGGCGTCCGATGTGTCAGTTATCCGTGATGCTGGCACATACCGTTAACCATTGAGCCAGCATGGATGATGGCCAGAGCTTGACCCGGGGAGATTCGTAAGGCACTGTTTTGTCAACGACTTTCTGGCTGAGGTGAGGAATGGTTTCCGGGTTTCGGCTGTATACTGCCATTGCTGTGATGGCAATCCTTGCGGGCTGCGCGAGCGCACCGAGACCGGTCATCGATGTCGCAGCGGAAGCTCCGGTGACTCAATCTTCAGCCTCGACCCCCCGCGACGACGTTCTCTTCGAAGCGTTCAGCCACGTCGGCACTCCTTACAGGTACGGTGGCTCGTCTCCCAGCACCGGATTCGATTGCAGCGGTCTGATCCACTACGTCTACAACAGGGCCGCTGGCGTCACGCTGCCGCGCACCACCTCGGGCCTGTATTCGCTGCGGTCAGGCGACTCCAAAGCGCCCCTGCAACCTGGTGACTTGCTACTGTTCGCCACCAGCGGCCGCAAGGTCGATCATGCTGGCATCTACGTTGGGGACGGCCGCTTCCTGCACGCACCAAGCTCCGGTGGCAGAGTCCGGGTTGACAGCCTGCACGCCGGTTACTGGCAGCGTAGTTATCTCGGCTCACGTCGCGTTCTGGATTGAGCTGCTAGCCTGACGACTTGCGCAATAGCGCCACATCCGCATCAATCAATTGCAGTTCGGCACCCCAGTTTGCAGCCAGCCACTCGAAGGTGGCTTTGCTGAAAAAAGCGATGTGTGTCGGATCGTTCTTGTAATGCCAGCATGCAAAGGCTTCGCGGTCGCGCACACGTTTGGTCATGATGCCAAGCCAGCCGCCCGGCTTGAGCAGCTGCCACAGTCTTTCCAGCTCTTCTCGCGGACGGGCCAGATGCTCGACCACCTCTGTCGCGGTAATGAAGTCGTAGCAGCGCTCGAGTGCACTCGCATCCGGATGGTAGAACAGGTCATACAGGGCCACCGAGTGGCCGCGCTCTTCCAGCATTGCAGCGAGAGCAGGGCCTGGCCCGCAACCGAAATCCAGCCCGTCACTTCCCCGAGGCAATCGCTCGGAAAGGGGGGTGGCCAGGCGCGAAAGAAATCGGCGATATCCCGGGTCATCCGGATCGTTCTGATGCAGCTCGTACTCGGCGTGCTCCTGCTCTGCATCCAGATGCCAGCGAGGCGGCACGTGCACCAGCGAGCAGGTCTGGCATTGAAGGTAGCTGCGCCGATCGCGGAAGTATTCGGCCGAATGAGCGCCACATAGCGGGCAGGATGAGGATGCCGGCGTTTCTTTCATTGTGAGGCTACACGCAGCAGGGTCACCCAGTTGTAGGTGGCGTGGGCCAGCACACACAACCAGAGCTGATCGTAGCGCCAGCGCAGCCAGCCGAGGAACAGACCGAGCACACCGATGACCAGGACGCCGCCTGGACTGTAGAAGCTGTGCAGCAGCGAGAAGATCAGTGTGGTCGCGGGCAGTGCGACCAGCAGACCGGGGCGGGTACGCTGTAACGCCCGGAACAGCCAGCCGCGGAACACCCATTCCTCAGCCATCGGCACCCAGACCACGGCAATCAGCAGTCCAGCAAGGAAACGTGTACCAGTCAGATCCAGCAGAGGGGTTATGGCCTGCGGGGCCGCTTCGCTCTCGGGCATGATGCCACGCTGGGGCAGGCGAATGTCCAGCCAGTCAGCCAGCGGATCGGCCAGCCAGACCAAGGTTACTGCGCCAGCCATACCGATCAGGGCGCCGCGCAACGGCCAGGCTGCGCCGAACATCCAGCGCATCGATCCGGTGGGCTGGTACAGCCTGGCCAGTCCCAGGCTTCCGAGCATGATCGCGCCGGCAAACAACGCATCGAGCATGAGGAACTGCGTGTCAATGTGGAAATGGTGGCCTATATGGTGCATGAGCCATCCAGCGAGCTGATGCGCGAGCACGCCGAGTGCAGCGTAGCCGATCGCCAGCCGCAGCAGAATCAACGCATCATCGAAAGCCGTTCGGCTGGGGTCAGGTAGTGCAATGAGATGTCGCATGCAAATCAGAGTGGGCGAACGCAGTCAGCGATCCGACCGCTGTCAGCCAGTTCGAGAAAGTCGTCGCCCAGCCTGCGGCTTGCGTCCATTGCCTTGCGCCAGTAGGTTTCGCGCGTTGCGTCGTCGCCCACGAAACGGGTGAAGTCCTTTCGGTCCGGCAGCTTGCCGTACGGCAGCGAGCTCAGATAATCCCTCGACGGAGCCAGCAGCAGCACGTCTTTCAATTGCTCGCGGTCGCCGCGTCGCCAGGGCAGGGTCTTGTCGAACCAACCCGGAACGACACGATCGACGAAATGCGGGTAAAGCACCACTCCCGGCGCCTGATAAGGCAGGTCGAGGTGATAATCAAGCAACCCCCCGTCGCGGTACACCCCTGGCTCACAACCGGGGATGTCGCGTACCGCTTCCATCACCATCGGAATCGACCCGGAAGCCAGCAATGCCGGGCGCAGGTTGTCGGCGCGCAGGGCAACGTGGCGGCTTGGAAAATCCTTGAGTTCGGCCAGAGGCGGCAGGTCGCGGGGATCGTGCAGAATGATTCGCTCGAAATAGCGCTTCAGGTACCGACGTCCGAGCAGGTTGGCGCCAATCACCCCGCCCAGCCCCAGGCCAAGGCGCGAGCGCGTATCGTGTTGCAACAGCCCCAGGCAGCCGACGACGACTACGTTCAGGTGGTAGAGCGGGTTGTTCAGCAATTCGACGAAACGGCCGGCGAGCAGCTCATCGAGCATGTCGGCACAACGACGGCTGATCTCCGCCACGCTGATGCCCTTGGGAAAGCGCTGGGTGGTATATAGCTCACCGAGCTGGCGGATCCCGGCGACCGGATCAGGCAGGCAGGCAGCGGCGAAGCGCCAGCTGCCAATGGATGCTCCGATCAGGCTGCGCGGTTGCTGTACGCGTGGCAACCATTCGCCGAACAGCGCCAGATCCAGCCCCTGAAGGCCAAGTGCCTTGGGCCCGCCAGCGGCGCCCGGGATCATGTGCACGTCCGCCGGGCTCAGCCCCTGGTTACGGATATGTTCCAGGGCTCGCCGGCCGGCGCGCAGCGTCAGCGCTGGAGAGGCGATGTGAATGGCGGTCATGGGGATATCCTCTATCGTGTCCGGAGGCGGCTCTACCTGCCTGTTCAGGCTTCAGCTTCGCGCTTCCAGCTTCGGACGTGTCCAGAAAACCGAAGAGTTATACCACGAATGAAACGTGCCGTTCTCATTCCCTCACCGCCTGGCTTGGCAGTGCCTAGATATGCGCTATGTCGATATCCACCAAGAGCAGGTGGCGGCTGTCATCGATGAACAACCCTGACGTCATGCAATATTGGTTGGTAGTCGCGTCGCGATAACGGTTGGACAGGATGACCCTGCTATCTTCGCCGGCTTCAGCCAGAATCTGGTAGAAGTACGGGCGCCAGGACCAGTTGTGGTCAAGGTATCTCGGGTCGGCTCGCCAATGCCGGTCAGTCCATTCATAGTTGGGCGATATCTGCGTGCCGTGCGCGTCGCAGAGAAAACAGCGAATCAGCCACGGATAGCGCTTGGGGGAGGGCAGCTTGGTCGGCTGCGCCCCGGTAGCCAGCCATTCCCGCAGCTCGGCGAAAAGCTGCACTAATGACCGGCGGAGCTTGGCAAGCTTGGCGCGCTCGGCGAGCTTTTCGTTGACGTAGTGGTCACGCATGGTGGAGAACCTTGCCTGCACAGCGTCGTCCGGCAGAAAGTTTTCCCCGGGTCTGGCGAACAGATACCCCTGGACGTAGCGCGCACCGCATTCCAGCGCAAAATGCAGTTCAGCTTCGGTTTCCACCCCCTCGGCGATAATCCAGCAGCCACTTTTTTCAGCCATCAATGCCAGGGCCCGAACGAAATCACCGCTGTTGCCTGTTCCGCTGGTCGCCTTGCGGAACAGCTGGATATCCAGTTTGAGAATGTCGGGCTCTAGCGCCAACACCCGGTCGAGCATGGAATAACCAGCGCCGAAGTCGTCAATGGCAATGCGAATGCCAGCCTGACGATACCGCTGCACGACGTCCTTCAGCTGATGGATGTCGCCCTGCAGTTCGGTGATCTCGAATACCACCTGTTCCGGTGGCAGGCCTATCTCCGCCATCAGCGCGAGACTGGGAAGCGGCGTGCCAGGCTCCAGACGGCTCACCCACAGCGGCGAGATGTTCAGGCTGAGAAAGCCTGCCGGGTTGTCCCTGAAGCTCTCAAGTGCCATGCGGCGGATCGTACGGTCGAGCTCTAGCAGGTCCTCAGGATCGACCTGTGGATCGGTGAATAGAGGTCCGGCGCTGCGGACAGCGCCGTCCTCGTCGCGCAGGCGGGCAAGTGCCTCATAGCCGGCAATCCGACCGGTAGCCGTGTCGATCAAGGGCTGAAAATAGGGGAGCGCATGGCCTTCGATCACAGAATTCTCCTTTTGAGCAATGCCGGCACGCAGATGCAAGATTGTAGCCAAGCAACCGCACCTGCGCTCCGATGTGGGCTTGGTCGGTCGGGAACCCTATCCGCGGACTGCTGGATATGAACCACCGTAAGGCACGTTTAGCTTCGATGGGTACTTTCGATGCGCTGTATTGGTGACCGCTTGCGTGTAGTCGCGCCATGCAGGTGCAGGGCGAGGTATCGGCTCGCCGACGATGGTCGCAAATGCCTGAGATAGCTCAAAAAATTGAGTCATCGGCGCTCGCGATAGAGCCCGGCATCGGCTTCGTTTCGAATACTGCCGCACATTGAACACCGAGCAATCAATGGCTCCGATGTGGTGCACGTTTTGGGTGGTAGGAGGGTACGGTGCTATCGCCGGAAGCGCGTCGAGGTCGGTATCGCTGGGTTGATCCGGGCGGAGGAGCCGAGAGTTCGCCGGGCTAACCTGTCGATTCACCGCTTTCCGGCAGTTTTTGGCGATTGATCGACAGGTATTGCAAAGCCCGGGCGAGCCCGGGTTGTGTCTGCGAGTGGCCCGAAGGTCAACGAAGCGTAATGGTGTAGTTGAGGATCAACCGGTTTTCGTTGATATCGCGGATGGCATCGGAGCGCACCATCGCGTTGCGCCATTGCAGCGCCACGTTTTTCAAAGGTCCCGACTGGATGGTGTAGGTGAAGTCGATGTCACGCTCCCATTCGCTGCCGTCATCCGTTGTGGCCAGATCGATATCGGTACCTTTCACGTAACGCACCAGGCCCTTCAACCCCGGCAGGCCAAGGCCTGCGAAATCGACGTCGTAGCGGGCCTGCCAGGAGCGTTCATCCGCTCTGGCGAAGTCGAGGATCTGCACATAGTTGGCCAGGTACGGATTGTTCTGGCTCAAATAGGGAAACGACGTGTCGCCATCGCTGTGCTGAAAGCCGAGGCGGAAGGTGTGTGCCCCGGCCCCGGCAGACAACATTAGCGACTTCATCTTGTGGTCGATCGCTAGCGTCTGATTGCCGTGATCGCTGGTATCAAAGTAAGCGAGGTTGGCGCCCAGGGTGATGCCGCCAACCGGTTTGGTGACGATCAGGTTGATCAGATTCTGCGCGTAGACGTTATTAAGCTCGGCGCGCCACAGGCCAAGCGTGGAACTGATCGCGTCCACTTTGTACGTGCCGCCGAGGTAGTTGAAGCGATCGGATGTTCCGCCGACAGTGGCGCCGATATCCTGCAGATTACTGCTGTTGAGGTAGTTTACCTGTCGCAGCTGCCCGGCCTGGATATCCAGGCCCGGCACTTCGCCTACCCCGAGTGCGGCACCGGTGTAGGTCTGAGGCAGTAGGCGGATGTCACTGGCCTGAGCCACGGGAACCGTTGGGATGAGCCCGCCGACCTTGAGTTCGCTGTTGGAGACTCGCGCTTTACCGGTGAACAGGATATGGCTGTAATGATCCGGACCTTCATCACCGAAGCTGTTGGGCAACAGCAGCGTGCCGGCTCGATCGTCGGCAGAATCCAGCTTGACCCCGAGAGCGGCATGCACATCGATCCCCAGGCCCTGGTCACCATGGGTGTAGCCGCTCTTGCCGCGGAAGATGAATCCCTGTGCCCACTCTTCGGCCTTCGATTGCGCTCCGGGCCCTCGGAAATCCCGATTGAAGTACAGGTTGCGCAGCTGCAAGGTGGCAGTGGCGTCATCGGTGAGGCTCATGGCGATGACCGGTGAAGTGGGGATGGCAAGGCTCAAAGCCACAGCGGCGGCCAGGGCGCGGGGTTTCACATGCTTCATTATTGTTCTCCTGTGTAATCATGTGCGGGCCGGAGCCGAGCCGGATCGCGGAGTTCAATAAAGCATGGGCGGACGATACCGGCCCTAATACATTGGTCGAACCGTCATCGTCCGGTCACGTTGCGGTCATCGTCGGGGCGCCACGTTCGAAGACGCAAAGCGTTGATCTTGAGCGGTCGCGCCGGCTCAAAGGAGATCCAGGCGCGAGACCACGTGAGCCACTAGACATTAGTCGCATCTCACATGCCGTTGGCGAACGCAGGATTGGCCATATCGATCTGATCGCGCACCGGCTTCAGCGCCTCGGCATAGCGCAGTAGCACATCAAGGGTGTATTCGAGACGGGCACGGATCCGGGAATCTTCTTCGGAAACCGGTTCGGGCATGTTCATCACCTGTTCGACCCCACGCACGATCAGATGCTCCGGGATGTAGCACAGGCGGCAATTCATGTAACTCGAAGCGCGCAGCTCGCTTATCGGGTTGGCTCCGCCGATGCCAGCCGAGACGCCGGTGAGCATGGCCGGCTTGTGGGCGAGTTGAGCCTTGCTGGCAAACAGGAAGAAATTCTTGATCGCCGGGCTGGCCATGCCGTTGTATTCCGGTGACAGGATGAT
This sequence comes from uncultured Halopseudomonas sp., assembly GCA_964477725.1. Taxonomy (GTDB): domain Bacteria; phylum Pseudomonadota; class Gammaproteobacteria; order Pseudomonadales; family Pseudomonadaceae; genus Halopseudomonas. The sequence continues at coordinate 19,284 of CAYZFU010000011.1, read as the reverse complement.
GACGGCGTCGGCCTTGGTCAGCTGTTTCTCGAACATACCCCAGGGGCCCACGTCCTCCGCAGGCCAGAGCGGCAGCGGGTAGCTGCCGAGGTCGATTACCGAGACATCTCCTCCCGCCAGGCTAAACCGCTGAACAAGCGTTTGGCGGATGAACCGCGCGACCTTGGCGGTCTGGCTGTTGCTGCGGTTGCTGCCGGCGACGATGGCGATGTTGAGCATGACTTCTCTCCTTACGGTTTCAACAAATGCTAAGGGTCGGGTCGACGGGATACCAGCGGAAATTCCCGATCGGTTTTATCGAAAGCCCGGGCAGGCCAGACGGGGCAGTTTTGACAGCTGGTACGGGTTGCTGCAGAGTACGCGGCCTTCGGCCGACTGGCCCCAACCCGAGGATTGATCGATGAATGCCGTGGTAGCCGCTGTTGCGGTGATGCTGGTTCTCAGTTTGTGCCGCGTACACGTTGTGGTCGCGCTGATCATTGGCGCAGTCACCGGAGGCCTGCTTGGCGGCCTGGGCCTGCAAGCAACGCTCGAAGCCTTCCAGGGGGGCCTGGGCAAGGGCGCCAATGTCGCGCTCAGCTACGCTCTGCTCGGTGCCTTCGCTGTGGCCATTGCCAAGTCCGGGCTGGCTCATGTACTGGCGGACAAGGCGCTGGGCCTGGTCAACAGCCGGGCGCAGGAAGGTCAGGGCATGCTGAAGGCTCTGATGATCCTGGTGTTGCTGGCGGTCGCGATATCGTCGCAGAACATCCTGCCCATCCATATTGCCTTCATTCCGTTGCTGGTTCCGCCGCTGTTGTACGTGATGGGCCGGCTCAACCTCGATCGCCGCCTGGTCGCCTGCGTGCTGACCTTCGGCCTGATCACGCCCTACATGTTCCTCCCGGTGGGTTTTGGCGGCATTTTCCTGAATGACATCCTGCTGGCGAACGTGACCGAGAGCGGTGGCGATGTGTCCGGCGTGAATGTCATGACAGCCATGGGACTGCCCGCCCTGGGCATGCTGCTGGGCCTGCTGGTGGCGATCTTCTTCAGTTATCGCCGTCCCCGTACCTACGACACGGCAAATGTCGGGCAGGTCGAGCATATCCACCGCGTCGGTCGTCCGATGGCGCTTCTTGTCGCGCTGCTCGCCATCGTCGTGGCGTTCGTCATGCAGTTGTGGCTGGATTCGATGATCATTGGTGCGCTGGCTGGCTTCGTCATTTTTTCGGTGTCCGGGGTGGTCCGCTGGCGGGAGGCGGACGACGTCTTCACCGAAGGCATGAAGATGATGGCGATGATCGGTTTCATCATGATCACCGCAGCCGGATTCGCCGAGGTGATGCGTGCCACCGGGTCCATTCAGACGCTGGTCGACGGCTCGGCTGAATTGATCGGTGGAAGCAAGGCTTTAGCTGCGTTGCTGATGTTGCTGGTCGGTCTGCTCATCACCATGGGTATCGGCTCGTCGTTTTCGACCATCCCGATCATTGCAGCCATCTACGTGCCGCTCGCCATGCAGCTGGGCTTCAGCCCGCTGGCAATCGTCGCGCTGGTCGGTACCGCGGCGGCACTTGGTGATGCAGGATCGCCTGCATCCGATTCGACGCTAGGTCCGACCGCAGGCTTGAACGCGGATGGACAGCACAACCATATCTGGGACACGGTCGTACCGACCTTCCTGCACTACAACCTGCCGTTGCTGGTTTTCGGCTGGCTGGCGGTAATGGTTCTTTGAATCAGGCGTGCCGTCCGGCACGCCTGTTGTCCGCTTAGCCCTTGGTCGACGGCGTCATCTGCTCCCTGGAAAAGTCGTCGACCGCTATCACCGCGCGGCGCACGGTATGTGCCTGGCGAATGATCTCGGCGTCCTCGGCAGTAATGATGTCGGCAGCAATTGCTACGGCCAGCATGTCCGCATCGTCGTCGTAGGCGAGATTGCCGTCGCGCACCGAGCGAGCCATGCGTTTCTCGATCGTCTCGGCCTGTATGACCTTTTCCAACGCGTGGTTAAGCAGTCCGGTGACGTCCTCAGGGTCATCACTACGGAAACAGCCAGCGATCAAACGGTCTCGGGCAGCCCCGGGGGTCATCATCCGACGGGCTACCTCGGCACCGATCCGGTCGGAAGGGGGCGCATTGCGACGCCCCAGTGGCATGACCGTCATGCGCAGCAGCACGGCGGCCCAGCGCACCGGGAAGTTATTGAGTATCTCGTCCATCGCCTGTTCGGTCCGGGTGAGGGCGTCCTGCACGCTCCACTCCAGAAACGGAAGGTCCTCGTCTGGCCGCCCCTGGTCTTCGAAACGTTTCAGCGCAGCGCTTGCCAGATACAGGTTGCTGAGCATGTCTCCCAGCCGTGCGGAGAGTCTCTCGCGGCGTTTCAGCTCTCCTCCGAGCATCAGCATGGTGGTATCGGCCAGCGTGGCGAAGCAGGCCGAGAGTCTGGATAGCTGCCGATAGAAGCGCCGCGTTTCGGCATACTCCGGTACGCTGACCAGCGCCCCTCCGGTCAGTCCGAGCAGAAGGCAGGCTGCCGCGTTGCTCGCGGCAAAGCCGACGTGATCGAACAACAGCTTGTCGAAATGGCGCAAACCGCGGTCGCGGTCCTGGTCCTGTGTGGCAAGCATTTCCTTCAGCACGTACGGGTGGCAGCGAATCGCACCCTGACCGAAGATCATCATGTTGCGCGTGAGGATATTGGCGCCTTCCACCGTGATCGAAATCGGTACCGACTGATACGAGCGGCCCAGGTAGTTTTTCGGGCCCATGCAAATGCCCTTGCCGCCATGAATGTCCATGGCGTCATTGATGCATTGCCGCATCCGCTCGGTCAGGTGATATTTGACGACAGCTGACAGCACAGAAGGCTTTTCACCCAGATCCACGGCCCCGGCGGTCATGGTGCGCGCCGCGTCCATGATGTACGTATTGCCGCCGATGCGTGCCAATGCTTCCTGCACCCCTTCGAACTCGCCAATGGGCAGGCCGAACTGCTGGCGAATGCGCGCATAGGCGCCGGTCGTCATGCTCGCCATTTTTGCCGCGCCGGTACTGCCGGCCGGCAGCGAGATGGACCTGCCCACGGACAGGCAATTCATCAGCATCACCCAGCCCTGGCCTATCATCGGTTGACCGCCGATCAGATAGTCCATCGGAATGAACACGTCCTTGCCGGAATTGGGCCCATTCATGAAAGCTGCGTTGAGCGGAAAATGTCGCCGTCCGATTTCTACGCCGGGCGTATCCGTGGGAATCAGGGCCAGCGAAATGCCCAGTTCCTCGTCGTCGCCCAGCAGATGGTCGGGATCGAATACCTTGAACGCCAGCCCCAGCAGTGTTGCCATCGGGCCCAGGGTGATATAGCGCTTTTCCCAGGTTACCCGTAGCCCTAGCACCTCTTCGCCCTGCCATTGACCGCGACAAACGATGCCGCGATCGGGCATGGCACCCGCATCGGAGCCGGCTTCGGGCGAGGTCAGGGCGAAGCACGGGACTTCTTCGCCGGCAGCCAGACGGGGCAGGTAATGCTTCTTCTGTTGCTCGGTACCATATTGCAGCAGCAGTTCCGCCGGGCCCAGCGAGTTGGGCACCATGACCGTAGAGCCAAGGTCGCCGCTACGGCTGGCGAGTTTCATGACGATCTGTGAATGCGCGAACGCAGAAAATCCCTTGCCACCGAATTCGCTGGGAATGATCAGCCCGAAGAAGCCGTTGTTGCGAACGAAATTCCACACCTCCGGTGGCAGATCCTGCAGAGTCGTGGTGAGCTCCCATTCGCTGGTCATGCGGCACAGTTCTTCGACCGGGCCGTCGAGGAACGCCTGTTCCTGCTCGGTGAGTTGCGGCCTGGGGTAATGATGCAGCTGATTCCAGTCGGGTCGACCGCTGAACAGCTCACCATCCCACCAGACTGTGCCGGCGTCGATCGCTTCCTTCTCGGTCTCTGACAGCGGCGGCAAGACTTTCTGGAACCAGCCGAACAAAGGCGCGCTGATGTTGCTTCGGCGCCAGCCCGCGAGATTCAGCGGAATTGCCAGCCCAAGGAACACGGCCCAGAGCACAAGCATGAGCAGCCAGTGCGCCGGGCTGAAGATGGACATGGCGAGCAGATATAGCCCCACGACAAGGCAGGCATTGAGCAGGCCGCTACGGGCATAGGCCAGACCGGCGATGCAGAAAAAGAGACCAATCAGCCAAAGCAGGGTGAACATTTCGCGCTCCTTTCGTCATGTCTGTGCTGACCCCAGCATAGTCGCTTTGATCGCAGGCATCGAAGCAGGCAAGGGCGCGGA
>CAYZFU010000011.1:0-14991 GCA_964477725.1 uncultured Halopseudomonas sp. | reverse complement strand
CGCCCCCCGACCGTATCAGCGAAAATATCAGTGCTCGATGTGGTCCAGATCGTAGCGAATGGTCTTGCCCGCCATGAAGTAATGGAAGCAGGCCCAGAGGTTGACGAAAGACGCGCCAATCAGCGCGTAGCGCAGGCTGTCGACGCCGGCAAATTCACGGGTAAGGTCACTGACGATACCGATCAGTTGCGGGCCGAAGCCAAGGCCGAACAGATTGAGTACCAGCAGCATGATGGCCGAGGCCAAAGCACGGCTACGCAGCGGCGTCAGGCTCTGAATCATGGCGAAGCTGGGACCAAGATAGAACGCGCCCAGGAAGACGGCGGGCATGTAGCACATCAGCGCCCAGAAGGTGCTGTCGATCATGTAGAACGCGATAATGAAAGGAATTGCGAAAAACTTCGCCACGCCTACGATCCATGCGTTCCAGGCCATGTTACGGGATGCGGCCTTGTCAGCGAGCATGCCGCCAATCCAGGCTCCCAGGCCGCCGACAATACCCATCACCGGACCGAGGAACAGGCCGACCTGCGTAGCAGTGAGGCCGTGGTTCCGAATCAGGAAGGCCGGGTTCCAGACGATGGTGCCGTAACCGACCAGTGCCGTCAGCGTAACGCCAAGGACCACGTGGCGCGTGGTGCGCACGCGCCAGAGCACGGCGAAGCCCTTCTTGATGTCCACCTTGCCACGCGGCGGGGGCGGTACGCCGTCAGCGAAGCCACGCGGCGGCTCGATCATGGTGAAACGCACCAGGAGCGCAATCAGCAGACCTGGCAGACCGACCACGAAAAACGCGGCGCGCCAACCCCAGGCATCTGCGACGAAGCCGCCGACCAGAAAGCCGATCATGATGCCGAAGTACACACCCAGCGCGTAGATCGACATGGCGCTCGAGCGTTGTTCCTTCGGATACAGGTCCGACAGCATGGAGTGCGACGGCGGGCTTGAACCGGCTTCACCGATGCCCACGCCGATACGAGCGATAGCAAGCTGCCAGAAGTTCTGTGCAAGACCACATACCGCGGTCATGGCACTCCAGATTGCGACAGACCAGGCGATGATGTTGCGACGGTTGGACCGGTCCGCGAAAACCGCGATCGGGATGCCGAGGGTAGCGTAGAACAGCGCGAAGGCGATGCCTGATAAAAAGCCCAGTTGGGTGTCGGAAAGCAGCAGATCGGCTTTGAGCGGCTCGATCAGAATACCGACGATGTTGCGGTCTACGTGGCTCGACGTGTACGCAGCAACCAGAACGATGAGAGCGTAGCGGCGATAGGCGGGCGTTATGCGACGAGCGACATCGTCATCGAACGCGCCGGGGGGTGAATCTGGCGTTTGGGCCATGACTTAACTCCGGGTCGTGTTGTTTTTGTCGGACCGGCAGGTCACATTTGTAGCAATTTTGTAAGCGCAACTCGCTGGGTGTCGGGATCCTGCCGTGGCCCACGGGGTTGAAAAGACGCAAGCAGACCCCATTGATCTGGGTCACCATTGGGCTAGTGAGTGACGCATGACCGCAGCGATCAGTATTCATGGGCTAACCAAAACCTACGGTAACGGGTTCACCGCCCTGCGCGGAATCGATCTGGAAGTGAAGAAGGGCGATTTCTTCGCTCTGCTCGGCCCGAACGGGGCAGGCAAGTCCACCACCATCGGCATACTGTCTTCGCTGGTGAACAAGACCGCCGGCAAGGTGCGGGTGTTCGGTCACGACATCGATACCGACCTCATGGCAGCCAAGCGCTGCATTGGCGTGGTTCCGCAGGAATTCAATTTCAGCCAGTTCGAAAAGACCTTCGATATTCTGGTCAATCAGGCGGGTTACTACGGCATCCCGCTGCGCCGCGCACGCGAGCGTGCCGAACATTACCTGAAACGGCTGGGCCTTTGGGACAAGCGTGACGTCGCCTCGCGCATGCTGTCAGGCGGGATGAAGCGGCGTTTAATGATTGCCAGGGCGCTGATCCACGAGCCGAAGCTGTTGATCCTCGACGAGCCGACCGCCGGCGTGGATATCGAGATCCGGCGTTCGATGTGGCAGTTCCTGCAGGAGATCAATGCCCAGGGCATCACTATCGTACTGACTACCCACTATCTTGAGGAGGCCGAACAACTCTGCCGGCATATCGCGATCATCGACCAGGGGCGGATCATCCATAACACCAGTATGCGCAAGTTGCTCAAGGAGCTGCACGTCGAGACATTCCTGCTCGATACCCGTGATAGCCTGGGCGCTGCACCCGCCCTGGACGGTTATCCATGCGTACTCGCCGACGAGCACACGCTAGAAGTGCAGGTGGACAAGGAGCAGGGGCTCAACAGGTTGTTCGCCGAGCTTGGACGACAGGGTATCGAAGTGCTCAGCCTGCGAAACAAGAGCAACCGGCTGGAAGAGTTGTTCCTTTCCCTGGTCGATGAAAATGCGGAAAAAGGAGCGCAGGCATGACGTACTGGCGCAACAGCTGGGTTGCCTTCACCACCATCCTGAGCAAGGAAGTCCGTCGGTTTACCCGTATCTGGCCGCAAACGCTATTGCCGCCAGGCATCACCATGGCTCTGTACTTCGTCATATTCGGCAATCTCATCGGCAGTCGGATCGGCACGATGGACGGGTATGAATACATCGATTACATCGTGCCGGGCCTGATCATGATGGCCGTTATCACCAACAGCTACTCGAACGTGGTCTCGAGCTTTTTCAGCACCAAGTTTCAGCGTTCGATCGAGGAGCTTATGGTCGCGCCGGTATCCCCGCATGTGATTCTGCTGGGCTACACCTTCGGTGGCGTGGCGCGCGGGTTGGCAGTGGGGCTGATCGTTACGATCATGTCGTTGTTCTTCACCCGGCTGGGTGTACAGCATGTTTGGCTGACGATCGCGGTAGTTTTCTTCACGTCGCTGGTGTTTGCGCTTGGCGGTTTCATCAACGCGGTGTATGCCCGGACCTTCGACGACATATCCATCGTTCCAACCTTCGTGCTGACACCCTTGACCTACCTGGGCGGGGTGTTCTATTCGATCAACATGCTTCCCGAGTTCTGGCAGGGTGTGTCGCTGATCAATCCCATCCTGCACATGGTCAACGCCTTCCGCTACGGCATCCTCGGCGTGTCGGACATTCCGATCGCCACCGCGCTGGTGCTGATGGCGATATTCACCGCTGTGCTTTATGGCTACAGCTACCGGCTGCTGGTGCGCGGCATTGGCATGCGTCAGTAGGTTGGCGAAACAAGCGGGTAAGCAAGGACTGCTCGCCCTGCGCCCTACCTGTGCCGCCAGGGCTGGCCTGCGCGAAGCGCGGACGGTATCCTGCGCTCTGATCGAACGGAGATCCCTTCATGTCGCAACAGCATCCGGCTGAACACTCACCACTGGGGAAGTCCAGCGCCTACGTCAGCGTGTACACGCCGTCGTTGCTGTTTCCAATCGCACGCGCCCCCAAATGGCAGGAACTTGGCCTGGATGCGGAAAACCTGCCGTTTCACGGTGCGGATATATGGAACTGTTACGAACTGTCCTGGCTGAATCCCTCCGGTAAGCCAGAGATCGCTGCGGCCGAGTTCGTATTCCCGCTGCGAGGCGCACGCATCGTCGAGTCGAAGTCTTTCAAGTTGTACCTCAACTCGTTCAACCAGACCGTTTTCAGTGACCGGCGCGAAGTGCTACGTACACTGGAGTCGGATCTTTCGGTTGCCGCGCAGGGGCCGGTCATGGTGCGCCTGTTGAGCATGGCGCAGCTCTACCAGGGCGGAATGAGTCAGATGCCGGGGTTCTGTCTGGATGATCTGGATGTGCGAGTGGATAGCTACGAATACGACGCCGATCTGCTGCAGCTCGATAGCAGCGGCGAGACTACTAGGGAGAACCTCTATAGCCATCTGCTCAAGTCAAATTGCCCAGTAACAGGGCAACCGGATTGGGCCACGGTATCCATTCGTTATGCCGGACCGCGTATCGATCGCGCGAGCCTGCTGCGCTATCTGGTGTCCTTTCGACAGCATTCGGATTTCCACGAACAGTGCGTGGAGCGCGTTTTCTGTGACCTGCGGGCATTGCTTGGCGAGAACGCTGAGCTGACTGTATATGCCCGCTATGTCCGGCGGGGCGGGTTGGATATCAATCCGTACCGCTCCACCGAGCCGGGTCTGCCGGAGAACTTCAGGCTGGCCAGGCAGTAGTTTCAAACGCCGATGTCGACCAGCGTCTGCATGACGCTGCGTAGCGTGCCGGCGACACGCGGATGACTCACCTCGAAACGCTCGACCATCAGATTGACCCCGTCCACCAGGGTCGGATCCGACTCGGCCTCCTCCTGGGCTTCCATCGCAATGATGCGGGCTTCGAGATTGGTCGCCAGTTCCTGTAACGACTGGCGTTCTTCGGGAGTCAGAGGTGCTTCGCCGTCGTTGAGGGTTTCCTGCAGATGTTCGAGCTGCACTTTCAAACGATTCGCGGGCATGGACGGCTCCTTTGATGAATTCTCTCCTACTATAGCCGTTCCATCTGCCTCGCGTCGTCCCGCAATGATGGTTGGGATAGGTCCCGGCGACCATGCCGGCCTTCGATGTCGTCGAGGCAGCCAGGCAGCTCGGAGACGCTGTCGATGACGTAATGCGCACCGGCGTTCATCAACCGGACCGTGGCGTTCATACGCAGCCGGTCCTGTTCGGCGGAGCTTCGCTGCGGCCAGCCCGTCAGGTCGATATCTGGCAGGAGACCTCCCAAAGCAATGCCGACGGTCCAGAAGCCCGCATTGAGGCCCGCCGCGACGCCGTCAAGGGATGCAGTCACGAACAGACATCGACGAAACTGGGTCGCGCCGATGCGTAACGCGGCGCTGACCAGCATGTCGGGGCAGGGCAGGGGGCGTTCTTCCCGCGTGGGCGGTGTCAGCAGTAATGGGCGCCAGCTATCGAGACCGTGGTTCAGCGCTGCGTTTGAAGCGCGTCGATCCTGGGTGCTGTCGATAATGGCGACAGGCACATCGATGCTAAGCAAGTGGTCCAGGGTCGCCTGGGTCTGCTCGAGAAGGCGCACCTGCGGCGGAGAGTCGATGCCGACGGGATTGAGCAGGGTGCCGACCAGGTCGAATACCACAGCCTGAATGGAAGTGGCTGACATAGCAGGTTCCTTCTGACGGTTTTGCTCCAGTATGCGTCAGCCGCATGACTGTTTGGTGACACGTGGGCGCTTGCCGAGTTGGTTGTGTATTGGCTACGCGCATAAGAGAATGGCGGGCAGGCGCACCGTCAAGCGCCACAATCTGTCACGGAGACCCTGATGAACCTCTGCAAGCGCGTCTTTTCGGTCTGTCTGCTAGGAGCGGCTGGTGTGTTCGCCGTCGTCCCTGCCCATGCCCAGGACGAATACGATGAATATGAAAGCTATGGCAACCCGGATCCCTGGGAACCGATAAACCGTGCGATATTCAGCTTCAACGACACCGTCGACCGTTTTACTCTGAAACCCATTGCACGCGCCTACGATGCGTTCGTGCCGGAACCGGTCGAAGACGGCATAACCAATTTCTTTGCCAACCTCGGCGAACCGAAGAACCTGGTCAACGACACGCTGCAGGGCAAATTCCACGACGCGGGCATCGATACGGCCCGCTTTCTGTTCAACACTACCCTGGGGCTGGGTGGCATTTTCGACGTGGCAACGCGTATGGGCTTGCAGCGTAACGATGAAGACCTGGGCCAGACTATCGGCAGTTGGGGCGTGCCGAGCGGGCCTTATGTGGTCCTGCCTCTACTCGGACCGTCAACGCTGCGCGATGGTCTGGTGCGCATTCCTGAAGGGTTTGCCGGCTACACCTACCCGGACCAGGTGGATCACGTACCGACCCGCAACACGGCATTCGCGTTCGATATGGTCGACACCCGTGCCGCATTGCTCTCCCAGGAACGCTTGATCCGCGGCGACCGCTACGTGTTCATACGCAACGCCTATCTGCAGAACCGCGAATACAAGGTAAAGGATGGTGCTGTAGTTGACGAGTTCTGATGACCCGGCAGCCCGAGTCTATCCCAGGCTGTCGAACTGGAGGCCGAGAATGTGCCGGCCGGCCTCGTCCTCGGAGCAGCGAACAACGCTGCCCTTCGCTTCGAGGCCGGGCAAATGCGGATTGGGCGACGGAATCGAGACTTCCACCGCCGTACCGGGCGCTACGGCAAGCTCCGATGTGGCCTGCATCCCCTGGCTGGACAGATCATGACATTGCACTGCGATTGTTTCACCCAGAGCGGGCAGCTTCATGACCGCCGTCGTCTGCACCTGCATCCGCATATAGTCGCGCTTTTCACTGTACTGCTGATCGTGGAATGACATGGCCTTCTCCGTAGGGCGCCTGGCAGGTCTAACTGACGACACTCAGCCGGCCCTTGTCATGCTAGTTGCAGGGCCTTTGCGTTACAAGAGCAGGGGCGGCGGGAACGGTTGCCTGCGACCCCGTATGGGAGTACTGTTTGCCCCCAACATAAGGTCGGCTCGCCCGGCGCCATACAAACACACCCCTGTGACCGCGGAATAGCTTGTTCCACGGTAATGACGTAGGGACTCTATGCAGCTTCCTGGCACGACATTGCTGGTAATAGATGACGACGCAGCGGTCCGTGAGCGCGTCGCCAACTCGCTGGAAGAAAGTGGTTTCAATGTGTTGCAAGCGGGGCTCGCAGCCGACGGTTTGGCTCTGCTCGGCAGACAACGCCCTGATCTGGTTCTGTGTGACCTGCAGATAACTGACATGAGCGGCTTCGAGCTGCTGCGCCAGATAACCGAACGCGATCCCGACATGCCGGTTATCGTCTCGTCTGCCGCTGGCAGCATGGGCGACGTGGTTGAGGCCCTACGCCTCGGCGCCAGTGACTATCTGATCAAGCCTGCCGATGCGCCGGTCGTAGAGCACGCAGTGCGTCGATCACTGGACCGCGCCAGTCTGCGTCTGGAAAACCAGCGCATCCGCGAGCGACTCGAACGCGTCAATCGCGAACTCGAGCTTCACTTGAAAGAGCTCAAGGACGATCAGGCAGCTGGCCGTCAGGTCCAGCTGAACATGCTCCCTGCTTCGCCATGGAACAGTGGCGAGTATCGGCTGGAACATAGAATCATCCCGTCGTTGTATCTCTCCGGCGACTTCGTCGACTACTTTCGTGTCTCGGATACCCAGCTGGGCTTTTATCTGGCCGATGTGTCCGGCCATGGCGCGTCCTCGGCCTTCGTCACGGTGCTGCTGAAGTTCATGACTACGCGGCTGATGTACGAGCAACGAAAGCAGGACGTCGCTGGTCCGGTGGCGTTCAAGCCGTCCGACGTGCTGGGACACATCAACCGTAGCCTTATCGCCTGCAAGCTCGGCAAGCATGTGACCATGCTTGGCGGCGTAATCGACGAGGCGGCGCAAACGCTCACCTACAGCATCGGTGGTCACCTGCCGCTGCCGGTGTTGTTTGCCGAAGGCGAGGCGCGCTATCTGCAGGGCAAGGGACGGCCGGTCGGCTTGTTCGACGATGCGGGTTACGAGGATCACACGATCGACCTGCCGCCCCGGTTCAGTCTGACGCTTTGCTCCGACGGCGTGCTCGATTGTCTGGAAGGGACTACGCTTAGAGAGAAGGAGCAGCGCCTGCCCACTCGCGTTGCCGAGGCGGGCGGTGATCTGCGCCGCTTCATGGAACGGCTGGGACTGGATTCATCCAGGCCCATGCCCGACGATATTTCAGTCTTGGTGCTTAGCAGGAACCCGGCATGATGAGTACCGGTAAGATTCAGTTCGCCGAATCGGAGGGAACGTTCGTCCTGAAGTTCATCGGGGACGTGCGCCTGACGCTGTGTGCGGCGCTGGACGCCTATATAGAAAAGATCTTCAGCGCCTTGAGCTTCGAGTCGATCATCATCGACCTGACCGAGACTGAGGGGATTGACAGTACCTCGCTGGGCCTGCTGGCCAAGCTCTCCATCCTGTCCAAGCAGAAGGTCGGCTTGCTGCCGACGCTGGTATCCCATAACGAGGACATGAATCGCCTGCTGTACAGCATGGGGTTCGATCAGGTGTTCAACATCGTGTCGCACAGCACGCCAAGCGATGCCGAGCTCGAGGATCTGCCAGGGCAAATTCTTTCCGAAGAGCTGGTGCGCGACAAGGTACTTGAGGCCCATCGCATTCTGATGAACCTCAACGACAACAATCGCGAGGCCTTTCGCGATCTCGTCAGTTCGCTGGAATCAGCCCGCTGATCCAGCGCGTTCCGCCATCACTTTTTCCAGCTTGATCTGGTCCGCAGCGAACGTGCGTATGCCTTCGGCCAGCTTCTCGGTGGCCATGGCATCTTCGTTGTGTTCCCAGCGGAAAGTCTTTTCGTCCAGACGCTGAAGCTGATCTTCGCAGCCGCTGGTTAGCAGTGGCGACGGGGCCAACTCGCCTTGTTCTTCCGCCAGTTGGCCAAGCAGGGCGGGACTGATGGTCAGACGATCACAACCTGTCAACGCTTCAATTTGACCGATATTGCGGAAACTCGCACCCATCACCACCGTCTCGTACATGTGTTGCTTGAAATAGCGGTAGATGCGCGCGACCGACTGAACCCCGGGGTCTTCGAGGCCGCTATAGTCACGGCCGTCACGCTGCTTGTACCAGTCGTAGATGCGGCCGACGAAAGGCGATATGAGAAATGCGCCGGCGTCCGCGCAGGCTTGTGCCTGGGCGAACGAGAAAAGCAGCGTCAGGTTGCATTGAATGCCTTCCTTCTCGAGCTCGCGTGCAGCCTGGATGCCTTCCCAGGTGGAGGCGATCTTAATCAATACGCGGTCGCGGGTGACGCCGAACTGTTCATATCGCTCGATCAGATTGCGCGCCTTGTCCAGGGTGGCTTCGCGGTCGAAGGACAACCGGGCGTCAACCTCGGTGGACACTCTGCCAGGAACCAGCTTGACGATTTCGCTACCCAGGGCGACGGAGAAGTGGTCGCAAGCCTCGGCTACGGGATTGGCGCTGCTTTTTGCGCGCGCGATGGCATCGTCGAGAAGATGGTGATACTCGGCCTGTCCGGAGGCTTTCAGCAGCAGGGAAGGATTGGTGGTCGCGTCTTGCGGGCGCAACTTCTGAATCGCCTGGATGTCGCCGGTATCGGCAACGATGAGCGTATGCTGTTTGAGGCTGTCTAGTTTGCTTGTCATGGTCGGATCATGTCAGTGGGTATGCCCCGACCATACCTCAGCGCTGTCAGGCGGGGCAATCCCGCTGCTCGAGACGAGCGCTCATCTCGCCGGTCAGTTCGTCGAACAGGCCGAGCGGGTCCTGCCGGCGGTGGATTTCGCTACTGAGCTGACGACGGAAATGCCGCGCCCCGGGCAGTCCCTGGAACAGGCCGAGCATATGCCGGGTGACATGGTTCATCTGGCCGCCCTGTGCCAGATGCTCAGCTATGTACGGGCGCATGGCATGAAGCACGTCGATACGGCTGCGAACCGGTGCGGCGTCGCCAAACAGGTGCCGATCCACCTGAGCCAGCATGTAGGGATTGTGGTACGCCTCCCGACCGACCATCACACCATCGACGAGCTCGAGTTCGGTCCGGACGGCTTCGATGTCCTTGAGGCCGCCGTTGATGATGATCTCCAGTTGCGGGAAATCGCGTTTGAGTTGATGGACCACCTCGTAGCGTAAAGGTGGTATCTCACGGTTTTCCTTGGGCGACAGTCCTTCGAGAATCGCGATACGCGCATGTACGATAAACGTCTCGCAGCCAGCCTGCCGGACGATCTCGACAAAGTCACAGAGCTGCTCGTAGCTGTCGCGACCATTGATACCGATTCGATGCTTGACGGTGACGGGCAGCGAGCACGCATTACGCATGGCGGCAACGGCATCCGCCACGAGCTGTGGATGCGCCATCAGGCAGGCACCGATCAGATTGTTCTGAACGCGATCGCTCGGGCAACCGACGTTCAGATTCACTTCGGCATATCCGTACTCTTCGGCAATGGCGGCGCACTGGGCCAGCTCGCTGGCATTGCTCCCGCCGAGCTGGAGTGCCAGGGGTTGCTCAGCGGCGTCGAAGCCCAGCAGCCTGGCGCGATCACCATTCAGTACCGCTCCGCTGGTTACCATTTCGGTGTAGAGCAGGGCGTGGCGGCTGATAAGACGGGCGAAATAGCGGTAGTGCCGGTCAGTCCAATCCATCATCGGTGCAACGCAGAACCGCCGGGACGGGCCGGGGCGCGTTATAACTGGATTGGCGGCTGATTCTGGGTGCATTTCGGCGTGCCTGTTTTTCGCTGTTTGCTTCTGTTTTGGATCGGTTTTTTGCGTCGCGCTGCAAAGTCGCCCTATCGAAATCGAACCTAGCACCGTCATGGGTATTATCGCGGCGAGAGAGAAAAAGGCGGGTCGACTGGTTCCTGCCACGCAGATTGGATCGAGCGCGGGCCGCTAGTTTATCAGGAAAGCGTGACGTTGATGCGGGCGCCCGGAAGGGCTTCGAGTGGTTCGGGCGGTATGCTCGATAGCGAAATAAGGCTGTACATACAAAATCGATATCAACGCGATGAACTTTTGAGCTCAGAAGGCCACTAACCATGTGAGGCGTACCCCATGCGCCTCCGCCAAGTAGCGCTAGTGCCGCCGAGGTAGGGTCGCCCCCTTGCATTCCTCGCGGTCGACGTCAGGGAATGACGTCGGCGCGTTTTTACCGAACGCCTCCCTGCCGCCGGAATCCGCCGATCGCGACGATGAATCACGCCGCTCTGCTGCTGGTTCGTTGTTCTATTGGTTCTGTCTGCTCTGCTGGTTGCGAGAAATGGGAGTAACGCAAAAGGCGGGATAGCGGCACCTTGGCGAGTGCCGCTGCTGCGCGAGGATCAGGTGCGGAAGCGACTGACCAGGCTGTCTATCTGCTGGCCAAGCTGCGCCAGATGCTGGCTGGCCTGGGCGGTCTGCTGGGCACCGTCGGTGGTTTCGCGGGCCAGTTCGGCTGCTTCGGTCACGTTGCGGTTGACGTCTTCCACTACCGTGGACTGCTGGGTGGTTGCACTGGCGATCGATGCGTTCAGCGCAACCAATTGCTGCATCGACTGTGCGATCACGTCCAGCGCTTCCCCGGCCGCGTTAGCCTGTTCCACGCTCAGTTCGGAGTAACGGCTACTTTCATTGATCACCGTTACCACCGTCTGGGTGTTGTTCTGCAGCTTGGTGATCATGTTGTGGATTTCTTCGGTGGACTTCTGCGTGCGCTGGGCCAGGTTGCGCACTTCATCAGCGACCACCGCAAAGCCGCGGCCCATTTCGCCGGCCCGCGCCGCCTCGATAGCAGCGTTGAGAGCGAGCAGATTGGTCTGTTCGGCGATGTTGCGAATCACGTCCAGGACAGTGGTGATCTCGTTGGCATCGGTAGATAGAGTCTCCATATGGGCTACAGCGGTTTCAACGCTTGCCGACAGATGGCCGATCTGCTCGATGGTGCGGGTAACCTGCACCCGGCCATTGTTCGCGCCCTCGTTGGCGTTCTCGACCTCCTGAGCGGCGGCGTTGGCGTTCTGCGCGACGTCTTGCACGCCGTAGGTGATTTCATTGATGGCAGTCGCCATCAGCTCCATACGCTCCGATTGACGGGTCATGTCACGCAGGCTGTTGTTGCTGATGCCGTCGAGTTGCTGGCTGGCGCTGATCAACTGTCGAGCACTGTCGCCCAGTTGCTGCACCAGGCCACGCAGGTTTCCGGTGAACTGGTTGAAATGGCGCGCAATCAGAGAGAGCTCGTCATGGGCATCGTCGTCCAGCTTGCGTGTCAAATCACTCTCGCCGCTGGCAATGTTGCGCATCGCCTCGACAATGCGGTTCAGTGGCTGCGAAATGCTGCTGCCGATGATGTACAGGATCAAAACCATGATAGCGATGAGGCCCACTACGATCGCAGACGACTGCATTGCCTGCTGCACCACCTTGGCTCGCATGTCATCAAGGAAAATACCGGTGCCCACCATGTAGCCCCAAGGGGTGAAATGCTTGAATGCGGCGAGTTTGCGTGAGCCCGGATCTTCGCCTGGTATCTGGCCCGGTTTCGCCCAGACGTACTCGAAACTGGCGGTACCTTCCTTGCGCGCCAAAGCGACCATTTCCTTGATGACCGACACGCCATGCTGATTGCTCATGGTGGAGAGGTCGGTGCCCTCGGTCTGGGGCGCGAAAGGATGCATGATCATGATGTTGTTCATGTCATTGATCCAGAAATATTCATTCCCGCCGTAGCGCAGGACGCGCAACGCAGCCAGAGCCTGGCTTTTGGCCTCGGCCTCGCTTAACTCGCCGCGCTGCTGTTTGTCGTGGTAATGGGCGAGCAGGTCGTGCGCAACCTCCACCAGGTGGGTGGCCTTGGTGACCTCGGCGTTGTGAATTTCCGAGCGCAGGTGTGTCAGAGACACCGCTTCCAGGGCCAGCATGCTGACCAGCGCCACGATCAGAATCAACCAGATCCGCTGACGTATGTTGATGCTGCGCAACAGCTTCATTGAGTCTCTCCCACTTCCATTCGAGCATTATTTTTCTTGGAGCCGCCAGCCTGTTTGTATCAATGCGAGACGAGCTGCTTGTCGTTATATCGACCCGCCGAAGAAAAACCTGAGCGTCTTTTTCGGCTGCGATGTCATTCTGACGTCAGATTATTGGATGATCCGCGACGACCCCGCAACCTGATTTGTTCACGTATCAATTAAGCCGATGAGTGGTCAAAACACAGGGTGATCGCGCCATTGGAAACTGCGTATCCCGAAAGTCTCCTATACTCTACAGATGGCGATGCGCCATCAATCATTCAAAGAGCTGTTCATGTCCTTTTGCGTTCGCGTGCTGGTGTTGTGGAGTCTGGCGACGTTCGTGCTGGCGAACCCGGCCACCGTGCGGGTAGGCGGCTACGTCTTCCCGCCCTTTGTCGAGGTGAGTTCCGAGGGCGACTGGAGCGGCGTCACGCTTGATCTGATCGATCAGCTCAATGAGATGCAGTCCGAGTATCACTTCGAGTTTGTCCCGACGGCTGCTGCACGGCGCTACCGGGAGCTGGAAACGGGTCACTTCGACATGCTGTTTTTCGAAAACCCGGCTTGGGGTTGGCAAGGACACGACATCCAGAGCATTGAAGGCATGGTGCTGAGTCGGGCACTGTTCATTGCGCTGGCCAAAAACAATCGCTCCCAGGAATATTTTGACCATCGGCAGGGCAAGCGCATCGCTCTGTTCAGCGGGTATCACTACGCCTTCGCCGGTTTCATCGCAGACCCCAACCATCTGCGCGATACACACAATGCGGTGCTGACGTTTTCACAGGAAAGCAACGTGCAGATGGTCCTGCGTGGACGGGTGGACCTGGCGGTAGTCACTGAGTCCTTTTTAGAAGCCTATCTGTCCAGACATCCGCATTACCGAAGTCGGTTGCTGATCGCCGAGGAGGCGGACCAGTACTACCAGCATTTTCTGTTGATGCGCAGTGGGGCGCAGCCGGGCCTTGCGCGAATGGAGACTTACGTCGATCAACTGCAGGATTCAGGTGCGCTGGGTCGGATCCTCGAGCACAACGGAATCAATCAGACACAGCCCTGAGCTTCCATTCGTACGCTGGCCCCTTGGCACTTTCGTTGGTTTGGATAGAATGCGCGCCGGCACTTTCCCGCCCGAGCCGGGTCTACCCGACGTCTCCCCTCAAAGGATCTCCTATGTTGTCGTTTTACAAACTGTGTTCTGTTGCCGCGCTGTGTGCCGCTGTCAGTTTTCAGAGCTCCGTTGCCTACGCCGAGCCGGAAGTCAGCGGCGAAATGGCGTCCTCCATCACCACTTCAGACGACCTCTCAGGTCGCGTGGTCGTTGGCTGGATCGAGAAAGCCCGGGTTCTGCCCGAGCGCGCCGCAGTGAAGATCAAGGTGGATTCCGGCGCGCTGACCTCGTCGATGCACGCGGTGAACATCGAAAAATTCAAGCGCAAGGGTAAGGAATGGGTGCGCTACGACGTGCCGGTGCGTGACGCCGACACCGAGGAAATGGTGACGATGAAGTTCGAGCGCCCGGTCTATCGCCGCGTGCTGATCCGTGGTGCCGGTGGCAAGGAGCGTCGCCCGGTAGTGAAAATGTCCATCTGCCTGGGTGACAGGGTTTACGAAGAGCAATTCACCCTGCGTGACCGTGGCGACATGACCTATCCGGTGCTTATCGGCCGTCGTACCATTGAGCACATCGGGTTGATCGATGTCTCGCAAACCTTCATGCTGCCGTTGAATTGCCCGAAGGCTGCTGACGATGACGAGCGCACCAAGCAGGCGCGAATGAAGATCGACGAGAAGCTGGTCGACGACAGTCACATGGACGACCCGGAAGAGTCCGAAGACGACAACGACGATTGACAGCTTCCGGGCGGCTCGCTCCGAGCCGCCCGATTCGCATTACCACATCAGATCGTCTGGCACCTTGAATGCCGCGTATGGATCATCCTCGGCGGGTGTATCAGCCTGCACCTTGGTAATCACCACCGGCCAGTGCGGTGCCCGCTCCATCACCTTTTCCGCGACGTCCAAGGGAATCAGTTCGAAGTTGCCGGACAAGCGAACAATTGCCAGCTTGCCACGGCTGAGCTTGTCGAACTGCTCCGCAGTGACGTGTATCTTCTTGACCTTGTTCTTCATGACAAACTGATAGGGGGTCTCGCCGCCGGCTCGGTCGACCTTGCCCTGGTCGATCAGCTGCTTTGCCTGAGCTTCGCGTTCCTTGCGTGCGGTTTCTTCCCGGCGTTGCTGGTTCAACTGGCGGTCCCGTTCCGCCTTTTCGGCGCGAGCCTTTTCTACCGCCTCGGCGGGGTTATGAACTTTGTCGGGCTCGTTCTTGGCCTGTTTTTTCTTGGCCCGCTGGGCCTGCTTGAGCTTCTTCTCGTCGACCAGTCCGGCCTTGAGCAACTGGGCTTGTAGGGAATTGACCATGCTGTGCTGCTACCTGCTTTGAGCTGGGTTGAGGAGGGC
>CAYZFU010000010.1:11892-28484 GCA_964477725.1 uncultured Halopseudomonas sp. | reverse complement strand
CCTACCGCGAGCACACCCAGCCGATGCTCTCGCACATCAATGTCGGCACCGGCGAAGACTGCACCATCCGCGAGCTGGCCGAAACGGTGAAGAAGGTGACCGAGTTCCCCGGCAAGCTGACTTTCGATGCCAGCAAGCCGGACGGCACGCCGCGCAAATTGATGGACGTGTCGCGTCTGGAGAAGCTTGGCTGGAAGAGCAGCATCAAGCTCGAGGAAGGCCTGCGCGATGCGTATCGCTGGTTCGTTGAGCACAAGGACGACGCCCGAGGCTGATATGTACCTGGACAAGGATACGTTTCGGAGCGTGGTGGCTCACGCTCCGCTGGTCTCGCTAGACCTGGTAGTACGCAACTCCGACGGCGAGATACTGCTTGGCCGGCGGGTGAACCGGCCCGCACGAGGCGCCTGGTTCGTGCCCGGCGGCCGCATCATGAAGAACGAGCGCCTCGACGAGGCATTCGCACGCATAACCCAAGCCGAGCTCGGCCAGTCTTTCGCCCGATCCACGGCGCGATTACTCGATCTGTACGAGCACTTCTACGAAGACAGTGTATTCGGTCCTACGCCGGACACGCACTATGTTGTCGCTGGCTACCTGCTGGACTTGCCGGCGGGTAGCTCGCTCACCCTACCGGATAGCCAGCATGACGGGTTCCGTTGGTGGACTGCCGACGACATGCGCAGCAGCCCCGCTGTACATGAGAACTCACGGGCATACCTGAATGCCGTGGATCGCTGATTGACGGTTTGTTCCCGGTTGCCCGGAACTGTCCGAGCGAATTGATGCCAAAGAGTGTTACAGGACCGGATCGGTCGACTTCGACCAGGTCTAGCAGACCGAAGGATTGAGACGTTGCTGAAGAATTTACTCGCCTACCGAAACCTTCTTTTCGTCATCATCTTCCTGAACACGGGAGCCCTGTTCCTGAGTGATGACAAAAAATCGGGAATACTCTTTCTGCGGGAGCTGTACCTGCTGGGGATTGTCGCGGCAGCCTTTATGCTGTGCCTGATCTGGCGGCGTGTATATCAATCGAAGGCGGCGCTATGGGTTCTGTTCTTCGGCGTGTTCATCCCGGTATTTTCGGCCCTGCTGGCCTATCTCAATTTCGGTCAGCCGCTAATATATGGACTGCTCGAGGAACGGCGTAGCCTCGCCTGGCTATCATTTTTTGTGGTTCTGTTTCTGCTGATCAAGACCAAGCCGGAGCAGAAACATATCGAGGCCTTCTTCATGACCTCGGCCGTGCTCGCCACAGTCATCGGCTTCATGTACTACTTCAGCATCATTCCGGATAATGCGATCCCTTCGTTCGCCAAGGATGTCAAAGACACTGGCGACCTGCGGCCGAACCGATACCGGATTGGCGCGGGCGCCGTCAGCCTTGGCGCCTTCATCCTGCTCTATCGGCTGCGCGAAAACCTGTCGTTAAAAAGCCTGGCTTTGCTGCTGTATTTCGCCGCCTATCTATGGTTGGTCGTCCAGACACGCTCGACCATGATCATCTGGGCGCTCGCAGCGGTGTGGATATTTCGCAAGCGGCTGGATTCGGCGGCCAAGGTGTTGGTCACCGCCGGCATCCTGCTGGGTATGTCCTACCTGTTATTCCCCGAGTTTTATGTCATGCAGTACGAAAAGCTGCTGATGATGTACGACGAGGCCGTGAATAGCCCGGGCGTGCGCGACGATACCATCGCCACCATTCTTGCGGCACAGCAGCAAAACAATCATATCGGTATGGGTGCGTTGTCGCTGCAGTGGAATGGCGGCTTCGGTGAGCTGTACGACCCGCACTTCTATCTATCGGATGTAGGAATCATCGGTGTCTACTACCGATTTGGTTTCCTGACCCCGCTGATCGCCCTGCTCTTTTACGGTGGCTTCATTTATTTCATGCGTCAGGTGCGCGACAAGAGCCCGTTGCTCAACGCCTTCCAGCTGGGCTTCTGGTTCAGCATTATCAACATGTTCATGTCCAATGCTCTCATGTATGGGGGCGATACCCTCGGCATCACGCTGGCTTGCTTCCTGTACTTCGCGAGAACGCAGGCGAGCGAAGCGGCTCACAAGCAATATGAGCGAGTAAACCATGACCCAATTCACTATCGTCACTATAAATTGGAATAACCTGGCGGGTCTGAAGAAGACCTACCAGAGCGTGGCCAGCCAAACCTATCGCAACTTGCGATGGATCGTCGTCGATGGCGCATCCAACGACGGCGCAGCGGAATGGTTGCAGACCCTCGACGAACCATGGGCAGAGATTACCTCCGAACCCGACAACGGTCTGTACGACGCGATGAACAAGGGGCTCGAGAAAGCTGTCACCACACCCGGCTATACGCTGTTTCTTAACAGTGGCGACTGGCTGTATGACGACCAAGTACTGGAAGTGGTGGCGAAAACCATCGAGCAGTCACCCACCGAGCCGAAATACGTTTACGGCGACTTCGCTCGCTTCACCGCCGCCGGCCGTCTGCACCAGTTCCCCGGCAAGCCGATCGAACGCCTGTTCATTGGCATGCCTTCGAGTCACCAGGCGATGTATTTCGAGAACGAGCTGCTCAAGACCGTGCGCTTCAGAAACTCCTACAAGCTCTCGGCGGACTACTGCATGCTCATCGAATTCGTCAACCGGATCGAATCGCGTGAGCAGATCGTGCATATCCGCCAGCCGCTATGCGTGTTCGATAACACTGGCGTGTCGGTACAACGCCGCTTCGAAGCCCTGAAGGAAGACGTGCACATCCGTCGTAAACATCTGAAGCTTTCAGCGTTTCGAAACTACGGTCTGTATGCCCTTCACTATGTACATACCCACGTCAGAAACCTGCAAGCTGCCCTGGAACGCAAGACAGCTTGATAACTTGCTCACGAAGATTGGCGTAATGCAGTTGCCAAGGAGGTTGCAATTGAAAGCGTTCGATATCGAGTTCTATACGGGTAACAAGGACGAATTGATCGAAGAGATCATCGAGGCGAGTGCTGGCAAGTACCGCTACATCGTCACGCCCAACGTCAATCACGTGGTGCAGTTGGAGCACAGCTCGGCGCTGCGCAATGCTTACTCGGCCGCCAGCCACCGAATCTGTGACAGCCGTGTTCTGCTGCCTTTCGCCAGAGCGTTCAAAGTGCCGCTGGCCGAGGCGATTCCCGGCAGCACCCTGACTGCAGAGCTCATCGAGCACGCCAATGCCGAGCAATGGGACGTTTGCATCATCGGTTGTGAGCCGGCGAGCGTGGGACGATTGAAGGAACGCTATCCGGGGCTGCGGGTCCATCACTACTATCCGCCGATGGGATTCATAACCGACCCGGACGCCGTGCAGGCCTGCGTGCAGTTCATCAATGCGCACCCGTCACGTCTGATCGTGTATGCGGTCGGCTGCCCCACGCAGGAAATCCTTGCGCTCAAGGTACTGGAAGGTGGTCAGGCAACCGGGATCGGACTGTGCGTCGGCGGCTCGCTGAACTTTCTTTCCGGCGCGGTTCCCCGGGCTCCAGAGTGGGTCCAGTATCTGGCGCTGGAATGGCTTCACCGCGTATGCACAGAGCCGCGCCGGCTGGGCAGCCGGTATGCTAGAGACGCTTGGCGGTTCCTGCCGATTCTCATGCGGCATTACCGCAACCGCAACACACCGAATTGTCTAGAAGGAGCAAAACAATGATCCCGATCATCATGTCAGGCGGTACCGGTTCTCGGCTCTGGCCCTTATCGCGCCAACTGAATCCGAAGCAGTTCCTGCCGCTGGCGGAGGCCTCCTTCTCGATGCTTCAGGCCACCATCATGCGCTTGAAGGGTCTGGAAATGCAGCAGCCGCGGCTGATCTGCAACGAAGAGCATCGCTTCCTTGCCGCGGAGCAGCTGCGCAAAATGGGCATGGAAGATGCCTCGATCATGCTCGAGCCAGCTGGCCGCAATACCGCGCCCGCAGTCGCTCTTGCGGCGATCCAGGCACAGGAAAACGGCGATGATCCGGTCCTGCTGATCCTGGCTGCCGATCACCTTATTCAGGACGAAGCGGGGTTCCGTGCCAGCGTCGACAAGGCTCTACCGCAGGCCGAGGCGGGCAAACTGGTCGCCTTCGGCGTCGTGCCTACCCACCCGGAAACCGGCTACGGCTACATTCAGCGCGGCGAGTCTGTGGGTGATAACGCCTTCGCCGTGCAGCGCTTCGTGGAAAAGCCCGACAGCGACACCGCACGCGAATATGTGGAGTCCGGCGAGTTCTTCTGGAACAGCGGCATGTTCATGTTCCGCGCCAGCCGCTATCTCGAAGAGCTGGAAAAATTCCGACCGGATATTCTTGCAGCCTGCCGCGCGGCGATGGCCAATCGCGAAGCCGATATGCACTTCATCCGGGTCGATCGTGGAGCTTTTCTCGCCTGCCCTGAGGACTCGATCGATTACGCAGTAATGGAACGCACCGCCGACGCCGTCATGGTTCCGCTCGACGTGGGTTGGAGCGATATCGGCTCCTGGTCGGCCCTATGGGAAGTGAGCAAGAAGGACGAACAGGGCAACGTGTTCAAGGGCGACGTCATGGGCGAGCAGACCGCCAACACTTACGTGCACGCCGAGCATCGCCTGGTCGCCACCGTCGGGCTGGAAGACCTGATCATCGTCGAGACGAAAGACGCGGTTCTGGTCGCTCACAAGGACAAGGCGCAGGAGGTCAAGCGCATCGTCGAGCAGCTGAAGGCCGAGAAACGCTGTGAATACCTCAATCACCGCGAAGTCTACCGGCCTTGGGGCGTCTATGACTCGATCGATAATGGTCAGCGCTATCAGGTCAAGCGCATCACGGTCAAACCAGGCGCCAAACTGTCGGTACAGATGCACCACCACCGGGCCGAGCACTGGATTGTGGTTTGCGGTACGGCACGCGTCACTAACGGTGACGAAACCTATATGGTCACCGAGAACGAGTCGACCTATATCCCGATTGGCCAGGTTCATTCGCTGGAAAATCCCGGCGTGATTCCGCTCGAATTGATCGAAGTGCAGTCGGGCTCGTATCTGGGCGAAGATGATATCGTGCGGTTGTCAGACAATTATGGCCGGGCGCCCGAGAAAAACAGCAAAACGTCGGTAGCGTGAAACGCTAAACGCGAAGCAGGAATGGAGCATGGATTGCTTATGAATTACAGGAGTGTCAACGATCTCTCGCGCCTGGTCACCCGACACGCCGGCAAAGTGCCGGGCGATGTGGAGCTGGTCGTTGGCATTCCGCGCAGCGGAATGCTCGTGGCAAGTATGATCGCAATAAAACTCAACCGGCCATTAACCGATCTGTACTCGTTTCTGCGTAATGATGATCTCCAGCCAACCGGGACCCTAGCCCACAATAGCAAGCAACTGACCAAGCCACTCGAGGCCAGAAAAATACTGCTGGTAGATGACAGCATAGCCTCAGGCGGCTCGATGGCCGCCGCGGCCGAGCAAGTGGCAGGTAGCTTGGCAAGCCGGTGTTCTGTATCGAAAACAATGAGATGTACGTACCTGGCCTCACATTCGGCTCGCTCAACGCACGGGCATTGCGCAGCCTTGCAGCATTTCGAAGCAAGTGCACCGAGCGTCTCGCGACCCTTAGATCGCGGCGCTCGAGCATCAGCTGAAGACAACTGGAATATTTAGCTTTCTCGCTTTCGAGGACCATAGTCCTTGCAGTCGCCCTCGCCTATGAATTTTTCCAGAACGGCCATTTGCGGCCGGTCCTGCCCGCCTTTCGGCTCGATCGACAGCCGGTACTTACCCCAGGATGGTCCCGCAGCCCAGTAGCTCACCGGGATGCAATGTTGCTGCAGGTAGCTGAGCAATTCTTCTGCCGCTTCGGCCCACTTGGGATGATCGTCAGGAATGCCGAACTCCCCGATATGGCCTCGCTTACCATGCTCCTGTAACCACTCGATGAACGGCTTGGCGCGCTTGACGCCGACCGACGTATCGAACTTGTCCGTCGGCTTCTCTTTGTAGTGCCCGCTGGCATCCTTATCAACGTAGATGTGCGCCGAGAACACGATATTATCCGCAGGGTCCTTCAGATCAAGCAGTGGCTCGGCATACTTCTGCCAACGTGCCGCGCTTGACCAGGAGTTTCCCTCTATATATAGCGGCCGCTTGCTGTCGTGCGCGCGGACGCCGTTGATACCGGCCTGGGCCGCCTCAGGCCAGTACTTCTCGGCATCGCCATACGGCTCGTTCATGATGTCATAGGCATACAGCGCCGAATGGGTATGCCAGCGCTTGGCGATGCGCGCCATCAGGTCTTCGTACGCGCTGAATGGGACTGCCTCGCTGCCGATGACGTCTCCCCGGTAGCGTGCGTAATTATGCACATCGAGAATGATCTCCATATCATGCTTGGCGGCGTCGTCCAGCATGGAATCGACCAGTTTTGCGTAGGTGTCGTCCAGCTCGCCGTTGAGCGTCGGCTGCAACCGCTCCCATTTCAGGGGAAAGCGGACGCTACGGATGCCTTTCTTCTGCCAGTACTCGAAGTATCCCTCGCGGGGAAAGAAGTAATGGGTGCCGTGTTTACCCGGCAGCTCCTTTGCAGTGAACTCCGCTCCGGCAACGTTGATTCCTATCAATTCGAAGTCGTCAGCGTAACTCTGACCCCCAGCAAGTGCGAGAACGAGGCCGACACCCCAGTTCAGCAAACCTCTTCCTTTCATTCGTTTCATACCGCCTCCTGTGTTCCGGTGCGAAGCACCTCGATCCTGTGCATTCCAGTTCGGGGCAAAGCCATGCAAATTTGGCGCCCTCGCGCTTTCCGACATCCGATTCGACGATTAGTTGGCGTATTCAAGGGAACCAAACGACTCCGCGCCCCGCCTAACCAAACAGATACACGACACACTTCTAAGGAGAGGCCGGCGATGACAAGCTCTGTTTCCAAGCGCCAGGATCCGCTCATTGGCAAACTCGACCTGATCGAACCCAGCCAGACCCAGTCGCTGATGAATGACCTATCCGCGGTCAAGGCGCCCGTCACCGTGGCCTTCATGAACCAGCATGCGTACAACCTGGCTCAGCAAAACCCAACCGTACGCCAGCAGTTCTCGAAAATGAGCTATCTGCTGCGCGACGGCATCGGTATCAAGATAGCCTGCCAAGTGAACGGCCGCGAGCCGCGAGCCAACATGAACGGCACGGATTTCATTCCGAAACTGCTCGATCATGTGATCAGGCAGGACCAGGGGCAGTACCGGTATCTAGCGTTGGGTACTCGCGAACCCTGGCTGTCCAAAGGAGCTCGCCGGTTGTTCCAGGGCAAGCCGTTCGAAGCGATCGACGGGTTTCAGCCGATCGAAGCCTACGTCGACTTCGTTAGGGAGCGCTGCGCCGACGGTGGCATCCCCGTCGTGGTGCTCGCGATGGGCATGCCAAAGCAGGAAGAAGTAGCGCTGCGCATCAAGCGGGAACTTGATTGTCCCGCGCTGTTGATTTGTGGTGGAGCGATTGTGGACTTTTCTGCTGAGCGCTTTGCGCGAGCTCCGCTGGTTTTCCGCAAGATGGGCCTCGAGTGGCTATACCGCCTGGGCAAGGAACCAAGGCGTCTGTTCAAGCGCTACGTGATCGGTATTCCGCAGTTCTTCTATTACGTCGCTCGGAACAGCGGTTCCGTTGGCGCTCGTCAGGATGAGCGGCGCGCTTTCGAGCAGTAAGCTAACTGTCGGCGATGCGCTCCTCGCCGACAGTCCGCTTCGGGCCGACTCGATGATAGTTGGCCGCCACCGCCAGGGCGCAAAGGACGACGTAGGTCGCGGCATTGGCCGGAATCTGCAGGTTGAAATCCGTGCTTGAGTGAATCATCAGCGAGAGAATCCCGATCGCTGCCCCAAACCCCACCCCGCTGCGGTATAGTGACCCGCGTTGGCGCATTGCTTTGATTGCATAGTGCATCGACAAACCCACGAATAGCAGCAGCGGCAGGCAACCGATCAACCCGTATTCGATGAAGAACTGCAGAAAATCGTTATGCGCGTGGTCGTAATGCAGCGGGATTTCCTCCCCGGCAAAGCGCGGGAAAACCGCTTCGAAACTGCCTGCGCCCTGCCCCATGATGGGATTCTCCTTCGCCAGCGGTAGCGCATGCTCGACAACCAGACCCCGGTATTCATTTGCTTCGAGCACCACGTTGCCATCCACCACTACGTCGTTCAGCCGCGTGTTGACCAGCCGTTCCTTCAACTGGTCCAGCCCGAAATACTGACTGATGATGAAGATGTCGATGAGCACGATGCTTGCCAGAATCAGGCTGTTACGCAGGCGGTTTTCCCGGTCGATCAGCACGAATGCTCCGCCGACGATCAGCAGGCTGGCAAAGAAAGCCGTGTTGCCCATCCGTGAATGACTCATGACCAGGGCGATCACCATGATCACCAGGCCGAGACGCACCCGCATCTTCGGGCCCATGATGGTTTCGACCAGCCGCGCCCAGCGAAAGCGACCACCGTCGCGGAGCGCCATCAGCAGACCGATGCCGGCTGCCATGGACAATTCCAGGTAACCAGCCAGATGGTTCCGATTGACGAAAGTCCCGGTGGCATGACCAACATGGAACTGCTTGGCTTCGAGCACCAGCCACTCCATCCCGGAGAGCGTCATGAAGGTACCGAAAAAAGCTTGAAATACCCCACTGAGTACCAGCACGCCAAGCAGCAGGGAAATGCGCCGGCGCGTTTGCGCCATTCCAGACACCAACAGATACAGCAGGCAGTAGCCGACCCCCAGCATCAAATACTGAAAGGTGCTGCCCGGATCCCGACTGATACCGCTCAGCCATTGAATACACACCCACAACTGGACAAGTGAAAGCAGGCCCAAAGGCAGCAAGGCTCTGCGAAAACCCGTTCCGAGCGATTCTCTACGAATCAGCTGAATGATGCTCCAGCCGATGCTCAGTACGCCGACCGCCAGGATAAACAAGCCAACCGCCCAGTCCCGGTTGCTGCCCATGGGCAGTGGAAGCCAGACGAGCATGGCCAGCAAACCGGCAAACAGCGTTTTTTCGGCTGTATCCAGCCGCGAATGGTCGATCATGATGGCGCTTCCTTGCTTCTGCGAGCGATTGGAATGCTTCCGCCGGAACGCTTGGGTCGGCTGCGTTACTGCCGCGGCAGAGTCATACGTTGCACGAGGCGACAGGTCGATGCGTCAACCTCCCGGCAACGCATGAATCATATCCGGCGCGTGACGCGCGCCTCGGGCAGCTTCGAGTCGGCGGGCATACCGAGCAAAGAGAGCACGGTCGAGGCGGAAATACCGTACTCCTTCATCAGGGCTTTGAGCTCATCGCTGAAACTGAGCTCCTGCTGCAACCCTGCGTCGCGCTTCATCGATTCCAGCTGGGCGAGCTGTTCGGCCAAACGCCGTTCCGCGGCCCGAAATTCGGATAGTTTACTCATGGAATGCTCATGACGAGTCGAAACGAAGAATTCTACACCATCGCGTCCCGGTTAGACGCTGCCCGCATCTACGACTAGCCTTTGATTCATGATCGATTCAGCCAACACTATTCAACGGTTGTCCGCAGTTCAACGATACTGCCGGATTGTACTGGCAGGGCTGGTCCTGCTTTCGCTCTGTTCGTGCTCCGGTACCGACCCCGCTACCTCCAACCCAACCATTCAGCCACTCGAAGCGCGGCAGGCAGAGCGATTCATGGTTTCGGCAGCTCACCCGGCCGCCGTCGAAGCGGGACTGGAAATGCTCCGACGTGGCGGCCACGCGGTCGATGCAGCCATCGCCGTGCAGATGGTGCTGGGGTTTATCGAGGCGCCGGAAACCGGCATCGGCGGAGGCGGCTTTCTTCTATTGCATGATGCAGACTCGAGCGAATCGATCATGTACGACGGCCGTGAGACTGCTCCGCAGACTGCCACGCCCGAGCGGTTCCGCCGGCTTGGCATCGCATTGCCCAAGGCAGTCGCCATTCCCAGCACGTCTTCGGTAGGTGTACCCGGGCTGGTGGCGATGCTTGGAGCCGCGCATGATGAATACGGTCGGCTGCCCTGGTCCGAGCTCTTCGAACCGGCTATCCACCTGGCCGAAACGGGCATGGCCATGCCGCCGCGCCTGCAGACCCAGATCGAGCAGGATTGGTCTCTTCGCCTGTTTGGCGATACCCGTGACTATTTTCGCGCACAGGCCGCCGGCGATCCGCCGCGCCTGCGTAATCCTCTGCTCGCCAACACCATGCGCGAGATCGCCGAGAAAGGCCCGGACAGCTTCTATCAGGGCGACATGGCCGACGACTTCGTCGCGCATCTGCGTCAGGGCCGCTGGGGTCTGGACGATCTCACGCTGCAGGACATGGCCAGTTATCGCGCCGTAGCACGCGAACCGGTATGCGGCACCTATCGGCAATGGACGCTCTGTGGCAGCGCGCCTCCCAGCTCCGGCGGGCTCACGGTACTGCAGGCGTTGGGCATTCTGGAACATTTCCCGCTGGGCGAGATGGACCCGGACGACCCGGCGACCTGGCACCTCATTGCCGAGGCCAGCCGGCTGGCCTACGCAGATCGCGACTACTATATTGGCGACCCGGATTTCGTCGACGTGCCGGTCGGACCGCTGCTCGACAAAAGCTACCTTGCGAAGCGTAGCCAACTGATCGACCCGCACCAGGCAATGAGCGACGTCAGCCCGGGCGAACCTTCTGCGACCCCGGTACTCGAACAATCACAGTGGGGGCCGGATCCTGACGGCACCGGAACCTCGCATTTCAGTGTGGTCGATGCAGACGGCAACATGCTCGCGCTGACCAGCTCCAACGAAGCTCCATTCGGCAGCCGCATGATGAGCCAGGGCTTCGTGGTGAACAGTCAACTGACGGACTTCAGCTTCACGCCGAGCATCGATGGTCGCCCCCACCCCAACGCGGTAGGGCCAGGCAAGCGCCCGCGCAGCTCTATGTCACCCTTTGTGGTGTTCGATGCCGAGGGCGAGCCGAAACTGGTCATCGGTTCACGCGGGGGCAGCAGGATCATTGGCTATGTGTTGAAGACACTGATCGGCGTGCTGGACTGGAATCTTGATGTTCAGCACGCAATCGCCCTGCCGAACATGGTGGAACGCGGCCAGGGAGTCGAAATCGAAGCTGGTACGGCGCTGGAAGCGCTAGCTCCGCGACTGGACGCGCTAGGTCATGATGTACGCATCGTGCCCATGACCAGCGGGCTGCACGGCATAGAGCGTACAAACAGCGGCTGGCGAGGCGGTGCCGATCCACGCCTGGATGGTGTGGCACTCGGCGACTGAACCAGCCAGTCCTTGCACCGCACCGGAGACTACATGACAGGCAATCAATTTGAACCCGGGCTGCCGCCGGTGCAGCACACCGCCGAGGGCAAGCTGCGCCGAGTCGGCGTGGAACTGGAAATGAATGGGATGGAGATCGGCGAGCTGGCCAGGCTGACCGCGGACTTCTTCGGGCTGCAGGTCGAGGAAACCAGCCGCTATGAGCGTACCCTCACAGGCGATCCGGCCGGCGACTGGGTCGTGGAGCTGGACTTTCGTCTACTCAAACAACTTGGACGGGAACACCGCGTGGCGGACGACATCGGCGATGAACTGAAAACCTCCGCCGAAGAACTGCTGAAATGGGCTGCCGACTCGCTGGTGCCGGTCGAACTGGTCAGCCCTCCGCTGCCCATGCACCGGCTTGCCGAGGTCAACGACCTGATTGTCCGGCTACGCGAAGCCGGGGCCAAGGGTACCGCGGACCGAATGACCAACGCGTTCGGCATGCAATTCAACCCGGAAGTCCCCGATAGCGATCCGGAAACCATCGCAGCGTATCTGAAAGCATTCTTCTGTCTGTTCGACTGGATCAGCGCACGCGCCAAGATCAACATGACCCGGCGGCTAACCGCGTTCGCTGAACCTTTCCCGGGTGCCTACATACGCCACATGGTCAACCCGTTCTACTGGCCAGACCTGCCGACCCTGATCGAGGATTACCTGCGCCACAATCCCACCCGCAACAGGGCACTGGACATGCTACCGCTGTTCAAGCACCTCGATGCGGACCGCGTGGCAGCCCATACCGGAGACGAGCTGATCAAGTCGCGCCCGACACTCCACTATCGCCTGCCGGATTGCCGTATCGACCAGCCCGGCTGGGGTCTGCACATTGCCTGGAACGACTGGCTCGAAGTGGAGCGATTGGCGGCTAACCGGGAGCGGCTCGACCTCTGCTGCCGCGCCTACTGCGCCCATCTCGACCACCGTCTGGGACGTTTGCTTACGCGCTGGGTAGACCAGGTCGAAAGTAACTGGCTAAGCGGCGCGTCATGACGCGACCTGTTGTCGCCATCACCGGGCCGACTCGCGGCGCGTTCGGCCCCCGCTTCATGGTGGCCTGTGCAGTGCGCATGTATGGCGGCAAGCCGTTGCAGGTGCGTCCCGGCGACCCTATCGCCGAGCTGAGCTACGACGCGGTGGTGGTCACCGGCGGCCACGACATCAACCCCGTGCTGTACGCTGCAGAACCCGAAGTGCAGCCCAAGTACGATGCCGAGCGTGACGCACTCGAGACAGCGGTGATCGACGACGCCCTGGCCCGCCGCCTGCCTCTTCTGGGCATTTGCCGTGGCGCACAGCTATTGAATGCCAGGCGCGGTGGCAACCTGTTCCAGGAGCTCAAATCGCATCGCAAGATGACGTCCAACCGCTGGACCATCCTTCCGCTGAAAACGCTCTGCGTGGACTCCGATAGCTGGCTTGCCGATCTGCTCGCGGCGCCTAGGTGCAAGATCAACAGCCTGCATAACCAGGCGATCGACCGCGTTGGAGATGGGCTGCGCATCGTTGGTCGGGACCTGGACGGCATCATTCAGGCGGTAGAAGACCCGTCCCACCCGTTTTTGCTCGGTGTGCAATGGCACCCGGAGTTCCTGCTTTTCCTGCGCCGGCAACGGAGGCTGTTCTGCGCTTTGCTGCAGGCCTGTCGTCAGCCTCGCCCGGGAAGCGGTTGAAGGTTCAGCCCGCTGAAGCGTCGCACGCGGCGTTTCACCGCCTGCTCGAACACGTCCGGACGACTCTCTAACAGGGTGAAGTGAGCGCTCGCACGGGTAATCGCCGTGTATACCAGTTCCTTGGTCAGCACCGGATTGCGCGCAGCCGGCAACAACAGCGCGGCGTGTTCGAATTCCGAGCCCTGCGACTTGTGTACGGTCATGGCAAATACCGTCTCGACTTCCGGCAGGCGGCTGGGAAGCACGAACCGGATACCTCCGGCACCGTCATTGCGCGGAAAGGCGACCCGAAGAGCGAATTGCTTGGCCTCATCGGCCTGCAGCGAGGGCTCACGTATCCGCAAGGCAATACCGATGTCACCATTCATCAGCCCGAGACTGTAATCGTTGCGCGTGATCAGGACCGGGCGCCCCTCGTACCAGCCATGCTCCTCGGGCAGCATGCCCCGTCGATGCAGTAACGTCGCCACCCGCTGGTTGACCGCTTCCACGCCCCAGTCGCCACGGCGAACCGCACAGAGCAGACGGAAACGATCGAAGGCAGTCAGGATGGCTCGCGCCCAATCGATCCACGCCTGGTCGTCGGCCGGAGTGTCCGCCCTGGGCCGACTGTCGCGCAACACCTTCAGATAGCTGGCGTATCCCGCCAGGGCTTTATCCTGTCCGGCGACCAGCGCGGCGAAAGCCGGGTCACCCGGATGAGTGAGCTGTCGCTGTCGGATGTCTGCGAACGCACCGCTGCGTAACAGAGCATGGGACGCCTCGACATCGCAACGGTTCACCGCACGCGCCAGCTCGCCGATGCCACTATCGCGCCCGAACCGATGGGAGTGGCGGAGCATTGCGGTCTGCTGTTCCAGCACATGCTGGTCAGGCTCACCTGGCTCAAGCTCTGCAGCCTCGAGCGACTGGCCGCTGACCTGCTCCAGCCAGGCGCGGGTTGCCGCCGAATAACGGCCTTCGTCGGCGTGTGCGCACAGATCGCCGAGCACCGCTCCGGCCTCGACCGAAGCCAGTTGATCCTTGTCCCCGAGCAACACCAACCTGGCGCTCGCCGGCAAGGCGGCAAGCACGCAAGCCATCATTTCCAGGTCGATCATTGATGCTTCATCGACTACCAGCACATCGAGCGCCAGCGGATTATGCGCGTTGTGGCGGAAATGCCGGCTGTCCGGCAGGCTGCCAAGCAGTCTGTGCAGCGTGCTGACTTCGGTGGGGATTTCGTTCCTGATGGCAGCGTCCACGGGCAATGCGCCAACCTGACGGCCGATCGACTCGGTCAGGCGCGCAGCGGCCTTGCCGGTCGGCGCAGCCAGACGAATCCTCAAGGGCCGCCCTGCCTCAACGGCGGGTGCTTGCAGGAGCGCCAGCAGTCGGACCACGGTCGTAGTTTTGCCGGTACCCGGGCCACCGGTGATGATACTGAAGCGCCCACGCGCAGCCAGCGCGCAAGCCAACCGCTGCCAGTCAGGATCCTGCTCGCTGTCGGCGAACAAGGCCGCCAGACGCTCTGGCATATCCGCCGAAACCGGCAGAGATTGGCTCAGACGCTGACCTAGCGTGTCGATGACCTGCCGCTCGTATTGCCAGTAACGGCGCAGATACAAACGATCGCCAACCAGAACCAGCGGACGATTGCCCTGTTGAGGCTGATGGCTATCGACGACCGCACTGATGGCCAAAGCCATCTGCCAATCTGCCAGATGCAGACCACGGAGCAGCTGCGATGGCAACAGGGCGCCGCCCGTCTCTTCACCTTCGGGCGGTAACGACAGCGCCAGGTCAGGCTCGTCCAGCGTGGCACTCAGATCGAGGCACACATGGCCATGGCCAAGCTGATGGCTCACCAGGGCTGCTGCCAGCAAGACCTTTGCCGGGCAGGTGGGCTCCTGCTCGAGCAGAAACGCAGCCAGGGCGCGATCCAGCGCACGCAGCCAGCCATTTTCCTGCCACTGATCGAGCAGAACCATCAGCTCGCGGCTGTCGAGCAGCGCCGGTAGCGGTCCCGATGTCGACTCCAACAGATCGAGCTGATCACCCTGCATGGTTCGCCTCCTTCACCGGCCGGCCTGCGAACAGGTTATCCAGCGTTTCAATCAGTTCTCGCGGCGGACGGTCGTGCCACAGCGCCCCGCCGTCCGCCTCGACTCCGCGAACGAACCAGTACAGCGCGCCGCCGATGTGCTGGTCATAGTCGTAGCCGGGGAGCCTCGCCCTGAGTTGTCGATGCAGCGCCAGCAGATAAAACACGTACTGCAGGTCGTATCGGTGCTCAAGGATCGCTCGCTGCATCGCAGCAGTGGTGTAATCCGACGGTCCCTGCCCCAGCCAGTTGGATTTGTAGTCGAGCACGTAATAGCGTCCCTGGTGCTCGAAGGTCAGATCGATAAAGCCCTTGAACAGCCCGTTGAGCTGATCGCGCTCCAGCGCCGGACGCGGTTGTTCGGCGAGCGTTGCAGCGCGCACCAGCCGGTCGATTCGCTGCACATCCACCCGGCTGGCGCTGAACATGAACTCCAGCTCGCTCTGGTACTGCCCCGGCTGCAGCGCCGCGAGTGACAGCCCGGTGCCGGGTACCAGGCCAGGCCTGGACAGGAGCGATGCCAGCCACTGGCCCAGGCTATCAGCCCACTCGGCCCAGCCGCGACGCTGGCAGCGCGGGTAAAGCCAGTCCCGGCAGCGCGCCGGATCCGCCAGCCGGGCGAATCCCTCGTTGCCGGCAGATTCCAGCAATCCGTGGATGAAGGTGCCCGGCTGCGGTCCCCGCGGGAAGCGATGAATGGTCGGCGTTTCGCCCGGGCGCAGCGGCACGAAGCGACTACCACGCTCGTCATCTGCCAGATGATCGGACAGGGCCGTCTCAGCTGTCTCGGCGCCGATCGTCAGGGCGCTGTACGAGCCGATCCACCAATGCTCGAACCCGGCACGAACCGGGCGCCGCTCGGCAAGCGTGGCGAGCGGCGGCAGCTCCGGCTGATAAATGACGTCCTGCGGCTCGGGGGCGGGCGCAACGGATATCACCTGTCCGTCCGGCTCCCACCGCTGTAACCACGCGGCGAGGTGCTGCGGCTGCGGTAACGCCTCGCCGCCACCAAGCAGATAGCCGACAGCACTATGGTGCAGTACCGAACGATTGCTCTGGCCCTTCTTCAGGTCGGCCATGCCCACCCAGCAGGCGTGCCGGGCTCTGGTCAGGGCGACGTAGAGCAGCCGTAAATCCTCGCCCAGGCGCTCGCGATCGGCCAGACGCACGGTTTCTTCGTCGGGCTGCAATTCCAGTCGCGACTCGCCAGCCACCTGAACCCGGACCGGCCGGCCTGCTTCGACCGGACGCGCATGGCAGACGAACGGCAGGAACACCAGCGGATACTCCAGTCCCTTGGACTTGTGAATGGTGACCACCTTGACCAGCTCTGCATCGCTCTCCAGACGCAACACCTGCTCTTCTGCTGCGCCGGCCGAGGCCTGACGAATCAGTTCCGCGAGATGGCGAATCAGCGCCTGCTCGCCGTCCAGCTCACGTGCGGCGCGCTGCAACAGCTCCGCCAGGTGTAACAGGTTGGTCAGGCGGCGCTCGCCATCGATATGTCGCAGCAGGCGTG
>CAYZFU010000010.1:746-11882 GCA_964477725.1 uncultured Halopseudomonas sp. | reverse complement strand
CGGCAGATGGTGGTCGTGCAGTAACCGGTGGACCAGCGGGAGGACGCCCTGGCGCTGCCACAGCTTCCGATAATCGCGGAAGCGGTCGACGCACTGCTCCCAGTGCCGCTCGTCCTGGTTCAGCTGATCGAGTTCAGCCCAGGAAAGGTCGAGGGTCGGGCTGGCCAGCGCTGCCCGCAGCAGCCGGTCATTGCCCGGTTCGCCACAGGCTCTCAGCCAGCGCAGCAGGTCGCTGGCTTCGAGCGTATCGAGCACCGAATCCTTGTCCGACAGATACACGCTACGTACGCCGCGTTCGGCCAGGGCACGGCGAATCGCCTGCGCTTCCCGGCCGGTGCGCACCAGCACCGCCATATCTGCCGGCCGAACCGGTTGCAGCGCCCCGTTGGCCTTGGCGAAGCCGGCGCGACGCTGTTGTCCGGCCTGTAGTAGGTCGACCATGGCCGTCGCGCAGCGCTCGGCCATCGATTGCCGGTAGGCCTCGGCGCTCAGCGCGTCGTCGCCAGCCAGGTGCCAAGCGGTCAGCGCCGGAGCCGCCTGGCCATCAATGCTCCAGATTTCCTGGCGGCCTCTGGCCTGCACCTGATGGAACGGCAACGGGTTACGATCGTCCTGGCGAAACAGAAAGGCGGCTGACGGGAAGCGCTGTTCGGCCATCGCGAACACACGGTTCACCGCATCGACCATCGCTTGGCTCGACCGAAAGTTGGTGTCCAGATGTTCGTGCCGGCCTTCGGTCGCCTCGCGAGCACTCAGATAGGTAAAGATGTCTGCGCCGCGAAAGGCGTAGATTGCCTGCTTGGGGTCGCCGATCAGCAGCAGCCCGGTATTCGGCTCATCCTGTTGCACCTGGTAGATGGTATCGAAGATTCGGTATTGCAGCGGATCGGTATCCTGGAACTCGTCGATCAGCGCTACGGGAAACTGCTGGCGGATCACCGCGGCCAGACGCTCGCCGTTCGGGCCCTGCAGGGCTGCATCCAGCCGGGTCAACATGTCGTCAAAGCCCATTTGCGCGCGGCGACGTTTTTCTGCCTCGAAGCGCCGGGTTATCCAGGCCGCAGCGTGACGCAGGGCAGCCTGTTCCGGCCCGGCCAGCTTTGCCAGTGCCTGACGCAATTCGGGCAGACGCCGTAGCGCGTCATGATCGACCGGGTCGCCTTTCTTGCAGGCTTCGGCCATACCGGCCTCACAGAGCCGCGCCCAGGCCGATTCAGGCAGCTTCAGTTCGAGTGATTCGTGGTTGCTGGCCCAGTTGCGCAGAATTTCGCACCAACCCGAATAAAAGCGCTTTTGTATCTTGCGCCGGTCGACTGTGCCGTCAGCCACAGCCTTGTCCAGCAACTGCTCCAGCTCGTCAGCCCAGTTCGAGCACGGCTGCTTGAGCTGCGCCAGCTCTTCGTCGGCGCGCTCCAGCGCCTGGCTGATCAACTCCTGAAGACTCTGCCCCGGTTCCGGCAGGGGCTGATCAAGCAATACCCGTACCTTGGCCAGCAAAGCCACCGGCTGCTGCCAATGCCTGTCGACCCAGGCCAAAGCCCGGCCGTGCAATGGATAGCAGTGTAAACGCCAGTAATCGCGTGCCACCTCGGCGAGCAGATCCCGCTGGTCGGTTTCCAGACTCTGTACAAACAGGCTGCCACTGTCGAAGGCGTGCTCGCGCAACATGCGCTGGCACCAACTATGAATGGTCGATACCGCCGCCTGATCCATCCATTGCGCAGCGATGTCGAGCTTGCGCGCGCTGCTCGCCCACTGGCTTTCGTCAATATCGGCAAGGAGCCCGGCAAGGATTGGATCCGGCTCGCCCAGCTCGCCGCGAAATGCCCGGGCCGCTTCCACCAGGCGCGCGCGAATTCGATCACGCAGCTCCTGCGTGGCGGCTTCGGTGAAGGTGACGACGAGAATCTCCGGCGGAAGCAGGTCACGAACAAAGCCGGTGTCGCCACCGTGCCCAAGCACCAGTCGCAGGTATAGCGCCGAGATGGTGAAGGTCTTGCCTGTTCCGGCGCTGGCTTCGATCAGCCGACTGCCGCGCAGCGGACAACGCAGCGCTAGCGGGATCGCGGTATTCATGACTGGCTCTCCTCGACCGGCTGACATTCGAGCCAGCCCTGTTGCGCCGCCTGCGCCAGGGGCCGGTAAAGTGCCTCGACCCATCCTTCGAACTCCTCGGTCGCGAGCAAGCTGGCGAAACTCGAGTAGCTGCGCTGCATTGCCACGCTCTTGTGCACTTCACCCAAAGCGAAATCCGAACCGTCGTAACAGGTGCGCGCCTTGCCGAGCGCCTTCTCTGGATCGTCTTCGGTCAGCATCACGAAGGCGGTCTCCACGGCTACGGGTAACGGCCGGCACAGGCCCTCCAGCCAGCCGAGCAACCAGTCGCCAACTATCGCCCACGCCTGCTCCCGCTCGAGCGGTTGCAGGCGAACTGTTGCATCGGCACCGATCAGCCAGGTGGTCAACCTGTGTCCGCTGGCGACCGCCACCACATGCAGACATAGCTCGCTCAGCAACTTTCGCCAGCGCAGGCCCTTACCGCGAGCGCCAAGCAAGCTACCGGTGACCATCTGCAAGCGCACCTGACCCGGGGCCTGATTGGACTGACGAACCCCGGCCAGCCAACTGCGCAATTCGATGCCCGGGGCAGACGCCAATAACGGCAGGGGATGCTCCAACAGGCAGTCCCATATTCCGGCCTGCTCGCGATAGCGAAGCAGCTGGTCACGTAGAGGCTCGATAAGTTGCTGCCGCGCCAGTTCGCCGAAACCGGCCAACGGCATCCTGCCGCGATGTTGCAGTCGTTCCGCCGCTGCCCAGAGGAGCACGTCCGGATCCGCGTCGTCGGAGCCATCCTGGGCCTGCTCGAGCAACCACTGGCTCAATTGATGCCGTTCCAACCCGCTGATTGCGAACGGCTCGTCGTCTTCGGCAACGCTGTCTTCCTCACCCATCCACACCTTCAGCCGCGCTGAAAAGAAGTGTTCCACCGGGCTACGCAGAAAGCGTTGCAACGCGACAAGATCGATCGGCGCATCCGGCTGCAGCGACGAGAGGGGCAAGTTGGCCTGCGCCGGCATGGCCGTCTCGTGCAGCTTGAGCCAGTCGCCGGCGTAGCTGAACAAATCCGAGCTGCCATCGAAATAGGCTCGGCTGAATGGCTGCAGCGGATGTTCGGTGGTCAGCGCGGCGAGCAAGTCGTAGTCGCCGGCGGGCTGCCAGCCGCTTCGCAGATGATCGCGCAACTGACCGATCAGGACCGACGGCGGCCGATCACTGTTGTCACGGATGCTGCGACCTACCCAGCTGACATACAGAGCGTCCCGAGCCGAGAGCAGGGCTTCGAGCAGCAGGTAACGGTCGTCTTCCCGTCGGGAGCGGTCGCCCGGCCGATAGTCTCGACCCATCAGATCGAAATCCAGCGGCGGTTGGGCTCGTGGGTAGTCGCCATCGTTCATGCCCAGCAGGCAGACCCGGCGAAACGGGATCGCGCGCATTGGCATGAGCGTACATACGCTAACCGTGCCGCCGAGCAAGCGCTGGCTCAGCTGCGCCTGACTGGCACCGTCGAGCCATGCCTCGGCAACAACGTTGAGCGGCAGGGACTCCTCCAGCTGTACCGCCTCGCACAGCTCAAGCCAGCCAGCCAGACTTTCGTGGAGCTGGGCCAGTAACAACTGGTCCCGCTCACCGTGGGCCGAGAAGAAATCATCCAGCACTGCTCGCAGCCGTGCACCCCAAACCGCGGGCGGTGCGGGTTCGGCAAGCGCCCGCTCGTGCTGGTCGAGGCGCTGTAGCACACTGCTCAGCGGACCGATCAATGCAGCGTCGAGGCCGCCGATCTCGTCATATGGCTCGATGCCGGCCCAGGCAGGGCTCTGCCCCGCTGCGTAACCGAGCAGCATTCGCCGCAGCCCGAAGCGCCAGCTGGTCGCGTCCAGGCCGGGCGGCATGCCCAGCGCTTCACGACGTTGCTGATCGAGACCCCAACGGATTCCCGCTCCTTCGATCCAGCGCTGCAGCGTCGGCAGCTCCGCCTCGCTCAGGCCAAAGCGCTCGCGCACCGCCGGCACCTCGAGCAGATCGAGCATTTCGCTTACCGGAAGGCGGCTGTCGGGTAACCGCAACAGATGCTCAAGGGCAATCAGAAGCGGCTCCTGGCCGCGCTGCTGCTGATCGGCGAGCGAAAACGGGATATGCCGCGGATCGCCTGCGCGATACTGACCGAAGACCGCCTGCACATGCGCAGCGTAACTGTCCACGTCGGGCATCATGACGATTACGTCGCGCGGTCTGAGGGTGGAATCGCGATCGAAAGCATCGAGCAGCTGATCATGCAGGATCTCGACCTCGCGTTGCGCGCTGTGGGCGATGTGGAAGCGCACCGAGGCGTCGCCAGCAGGGTCGACGGCTGGCCAGCGTTCGCGCGTTTCGTGCAACGGCCGCAGGTCACGGATGTCGTCCTGCAACTGGCCTAGCAGCGTGCCGGTGTCAGGCTGGTCGAACAGATCTATCCGTCCGCCATTGATCGGCTCGAAGGCGGCACGATAGTCGGCCTGGTCATCGTGACTGTCGAGCAGATTGATATAGTCGCGCCCCTGCTTGCCCCATGCCGCCAGCAGCGGGTGGGCATGTTGATGCAGCGTGTGTTCATCCAACTGCGCCGGGGCTCCGGGCCGCCGCGCATGGCGCCGGTATTGATGTCGCAGCAGGTCCTGGTCGGCGATGATGTCACCCCAGTGATGCTGGCAGGGGTTGAGCACACAGAGCAGCACCTGACAGTGCCGGCCCATTGCCGCCAACGCTTCGACGTACTGCGCCGGAAGCGAGGAAATACCGAATACCACCACCCGGCGCGGCAAGCCTTCGGGCCGCTGCGCAGCCTCGCCAAGCGCAGCGACGAAGCGCGGGTGGATGCCTGCGCGGCTGTCGCTCAGGCGCGCCTCACCGACGTCCTCAAGCAGAGCTCGCCACAGCGCCGGCTGCCAGAGATCCGGGCCCTCGAGCGAACGGATCCCATCGCGGGCCTGTCGCAGCTGGTCGCGGCCTGCGGCCCAGTCGGCTAGCCAGTCGGCCCGGTAGACCTGGTACTGGTCGAATAGGTCAGCGAGCCGTTCGGCGAGCTGATAGCGCTTGCGGCAGTCTTCGTCATCGCGCAGAAAACGACGCAGTGGTTCGAACGCAGGGGCGTCCACCAGGACGGGCAACAACCGCATCAATCGCCAGATCAACGGTTGTTTATCCAGCGGCGAGGTTTCCGGTACCGATTCGCTACCGAGCACGCTTCGGTACGCCTGCCACATGAAACGCGCCGGAAGCTGAACGTCAATGGCCGCGGCGATACCGCAACCGCCGGACTCGTCCGCCGATACATCCGCAGCAAGCGCCTGCTTGAGCCATTGAGCGATGCCGTTGCTCTGCACCAGCATGATTTCGTTTTCCAATGGCGCCAGCGGATGGCGGGCAAGCCAGCTGACCACCAGATGGCGCAGCGACTCGAGACGGTTGCCGTGAACGATCATGAATCCGGGAACAGGGGAATCGGCCTCCTGCATGCAACCTCCAACAGACACGGGAAAAACTGAATGGCGCCGGGTTTCGCTAACGATGCCGCACAACAGCGACATTTCATGCCGCAGGAATGAACCTACCTTTGCCGCTTGGGTCCATTCCCTTTGGGATGGCACCGGAGCGAAATGGCACAACGGCCTTTACCGGGCTTTTTGCGACAGGCTTCGAATGGTTCAGCCGTCCCACGTATATCCACAACAGGATCGGTCGTCGAAAGGATACCCAATGGTTCGCCTGATTGCTCTCACCTTTCTATGTGTCTGGTCAATGCTGGGCCTGGCCCGCGAAGCCGACCACCCCCTTATCTCACGACCCACCGGCGCGACAGTCCTGGCCCACCAGCAGATCGCCTACGAGCGCTTCGAGCTTCCCGTCGGCTTGCCGGAAAACCAGCTGATGCTGGACTTTCCGGTCAAGACCGTTATCGGCGATCTGACCCGCCATCGCTATCAGGTCCGTGGCATGTCGAGCCTGGCGTTGCACGAAATCTATCGTTCGCAGCTGAGCGAAGCCGGTTTTGACATTCTGTTCAGCTGTGAACGGGACGAATGCGGCGATCTGAGGCAGGTCCGAGCGCTTGGCTCAAGGATAGCCATCGGTGAAAACCTGCTCGGCAGCTGGCGCCAACCCTACTACCTGGCCGCCGCGCACGAGTCCGCCCAGGGCACGGTTCACGTCGGCCTGTTCGTCGGCGGCCAGGACGGTGAAGTCGTGGTCCACCAGGCCGTGGTGGATCCCGCCCCGGAACGCCTCAGTCTGATCGATATCGATACCAGCTATCTGCGTGAAGAGCGCGCCACACCGGTAGCCGAGCAACAGATTACCGAAGCCGAGCGTGCCCGTGACCATCCGCTTGTGTCGCGCTATCCCGGCACGCGCATTCGCGAACGTCGCCACCGCGATTACGAGACCTTCCAACTACCGATCAGCGGCGAATCGCGTCTGAATATGGGCCTGAACTTCGAGCGCGTCGATCTGGTAGGCGAACTTACCCAACATTTCTACGAGCTGGATGGCGTCTCTTCGTTGCAGGTCTACGAAAACTATCGCGCTGCGCTGGATGCAGCCGAATTCGAGATTCTCTTCGAGTGCAGGCTCGACAACTGCGGAAACTCCGCCCAGGCCCGTGCGCTGGGTGCACAGGTCTCGCCA
The DNA here is from genome assembly GCA_964477725.1 of uncultured Halopseudomonas sp. GTDB lineage: Bacteria > Pseudomonadota > Gammaproteobacteria > Pseudomonadales > Pseudomonadaceae > Halopseudomonas. The sequence continues at coordinate 5,159 of CAYZFU010000010.1, read as the reverse complement.
ACCAACAATGTCTACAACTACTATCGCAAGCCCTATTATCTGGTCGGAAAGCGCCGCACCTTGGCCGGCCCCGCCTATGTCGGCGTGTTCGTCGGCAGCCACAGGGACAGCACTGCGATACAGCAAGTGGTAATCGAAACGCGTGAGGCCGAGCTCGATCTCGTCGCGGTGAATCCCGACCTGTTGTTGCAGGAACTGGAGGAAGCCGGTCGAGCCTCGATCTACGGCATCCAATTCGATACCAACCAGGCGACCGTCCGGGACGAGTCCAAGCCGGCACTGGACTCGGTCGGCAAACTGCTCACCGAGCAGTCCGAGCTCCAGCTATACGTGGTCGGCCATACGGACGACACTGGTCCCGTAGAGCACAATCTGCAGCTTTCCACGGCGCGCGCGGAGGCTGTGGTACAGCGCCTCGTAAGTGAATATGGAATCGATACCGAGCGGCTCCACGCAGCAGGGGTTGGTCCTTACGCGCCAACCGCCAACAACGCCACGGAGGAAGGACGCGAACAAAACCGGCGAGTGGAGTTGGTCAAGCGGTTGGTGCAGTAACAACCACAGGCCTGCCGCGACGCGGCAGGCCTTATGCCCCGACTCAGAAGTTGAGCGAGCGGTCGCCGTTGGCGTCCTTGATGCGTGTCGGCAGGCCCATCTGGTTCAGCAGGTTGATGAACGGCTTGGGCGGGAGCTCCTCGACGTTCACCATCTTCTTCACATCCCACTCACCACTGGCGATCAGCAGCGCTGCCGCCACAGGAGGCACGCCCGCGGTGTAGGAAATGCCCTGACTGCCGACCTCGGCATAGGCTTCGGCATGATCGGCGACGTTGTAGATGAACACTTCCGTGTCGTCGCCGTTCTTTTTGCCTTTGACCAGGTCACCTATGCATGTCTTACCGGTATAGTCCGGGGCCAGCGATGACGGATCAGGTAACACCGCCTTCACCACTTTCAACGGAACCACTTCCAGCCCCTCGGCCGTGGTCACTGGCTGCTCCGAGAGCAGGCCAAGATTCTTCAGCACAGTGAACACGTTCATGTAATGCTCACCGAAGCCCATCCAGAAGCGGATGTTCGGCACGTCGAGGTTCTGCGACATCGAGTGCAGCTCGTCGTGGCCGGTCATGTAACTGGTCTGCATGCCGACGACCGGCAGATCATCGGTGCGCTTGACCTCGAACATCTGATTCTGTTGCCACTGGCTGTTCTGCCAGGACCAGACGCGCCCGGTAAATTCGCGGAAATTGATTTCCGGATCGAAGTTGGTAGCGAAATAGCGGCCGTGGCTGCCGGCGTTGATGTCGATAATGTCGATCGAGTCGACCGAGTCGAAGTATTCGGTGACTGCCAGCGCGGCATAGGCGTTGACCACACCCGGATCGAAGCCGATGCCAAGAATAGCGGTAACGCCGTTCTCTTCGCATGCCGCCTTGCGCTTCCATTCATAGTTGGCGTACCACGGCGGCGTTTCGCAGATCTTGTCCTGCTCTTCGTGGATGGCCGTGTCCAGATAAGCAACACCGGTCTCGATGCATGCCTGCAGCACCGACATGTTGACGAAAGACGATCCGACGTTGATGACGATCTGCGACTGTGTCTTGTCAATCAATGCCTTGGTTGCCTCGACGTCGAGGGCATCCAGAGCATGGGCTTGCAATTCACCGGCAACTTTCAGGCTGCCCTTCTCACGCACGCTGTCGATGATTTGCTGGCATTTCTCGACAGTACGCGAGGCGAGATGGATGTTGCCAAGAACATCGTTGTGCTGAGCACATTTGTGCGCGACAACCTGAGCAACACCTCCGCCACCAATAATCAGTACGTTTTTCTTCATTTCTGTTCCTCGAAACGCCTCCTTGAAAGGCTGGTTTGGTGCCTCAAGAGAGGCTGTTGACGAAATCGTCGAAACTGAACTCCCGCACGAGTTCGACTTGTCCATCGAGCTGGCGCACGGCAATCGATGGCATCTGCACGCCATTGAACCAGTTTTTCTTGACCATCGTATAACCGGCCGCATCGATAAAGGACAACCGGTCACCAATCTTGAGCTCGTGATCGAACTGGAATTCACCAAAAATATCACCAGCCAGGCATGACTTGCCGCAAACCATATAGCTGTAGGCGCCGTCGCATGGCTCCATTTTGGCCGGCTGGCGATAGATCAACAGATCAAGCATGTGGGCTTCGATCGAACTGTCGACAATTGCCAGCTGCTTGCCGTTGTATAGCGTGTCCAGCACGGTCACCTCTAGCGAACTGCTCAGCGTGATCGCCGCTTCCCCTGGCTCAAGATAGACCTGAACCTTGAAGCGTTCGGAAAATGCCTTGAGCCGAGCGCAGAACCTATCCAGCGGATAGCCTTCACCGGTGAAATGAATCCCGCCACCCAGGCTGACCCATTCGACACGCTCGAGCAGATGACCGAAGCGTTCCTCGATCTGCGCAAGCATGCTATCGAACAGCTCGAAGTCGCTGTTCTCGCAGTTGTTGTGAATCATGAACCCGGAAACCAGATCCATCACCTGCTCGACCTTATCCGCGTCCCATTCGCCGAGGCGGCTGAATGGCCGCGATGGGTCAGCGATGATGAACTCGGAGCTGCTAACCTGTGGATTCAGGCGCAGGCCACGCACATGCGCCGACGACGCCTCGGCAAAGCGCTGAAGCTGGCTGATCGAGTTGAAGATGATCTTGTCGGAATGAGCGAGGACTTCTTCGATCTCGTCGTCGGCGTAAGCGACGCTGTAGGCATGAGTTTCGCCACCGAATTTGAGCTTGCCCAGCTTGACCTCGTTGAGCGAAGACGAGGTGGTACCGTCCATGTACTGATTCATCAGGTCGAACACCGACCAGGTGGCGAAGCACTTCAGAGCCAACAATGCCTTGGCGCCAGAATGCTCTCGTACATAGGCAATCTTCTCGAGATTGCGCAGCAGTTTGCTCTTGTCGATCAGGTAGTACGGCGTCTTGATCACCATGGTCATACCCCTCTGGCCAACCCGAGATACCGGAACCTGTCCGGCTTTTCGAAAGCGCGCGATTATAGTGGAAAGGGACAGCGGCTTCGAGAGAAAACACCGTTTCGTGGTGTATCCGGCTCGCGTTTGATCCGGACAGACACACCCGGTTTTCTTCGATCCGTGCCAGCGGAACTTTGGACGAACAAGAAGGAAAAGGCGGCGCGGGAGCACCGCCAACACAGCGTTAGAAGTTGTAGCGCAAACCGACGGAAGCCACGTCAACATCGTAATCATCTGCCACGTCGCGATACTGTTCGTATTCAGCAACGAGCGCTACGGTGGGAGTGAAGGCGAAAGATGCGCCGACCCCGAAGGAGCTGGCCCATTCTTTCACCGAATCGCTTCCCGAACCCGCCAGACCGTCCGGAGTGACAATATCAACCCTGACGTCTGATTCAATTTTGTGGTACCCGATTTTTCCGAACAGCTTCAGTTGATTGAACGGAAGCGTGCCCACCAGATTGATTCCAAGCCCATCGGTACTAGAAGACGCCTTTAGCGTGCCGACATCGCCGAAGGCATCCACCCCTGCTGCCTTATAGGAAACTTCGCCAAGGTCAACATACTGGAACTCTATTCCTACGTGGCTATTGAGCTGTAAGCCAGCTCCGATTTTGAAAGCGCTATCTTTTTCATCCAGACTTGACGTCCCCGTCATCCCGTAGTCTTCGGCAAGTAAATCCGCCACGGCATCCAAATCTTTACCGAGGCGAGATGCGTCTGCGTCGGATTTCCCCAAGTTCGCAAATAGATAACCGTTCACTTCAGCTGCACTGGTAGTGGACACGGCAGCACCTGCGATGATCGCTGCGATAATGGTGTTCTTCAACATCTGTTGCTCCTTGATGCTTATTATTTGCTGCCCCTCTGGCAGCTTTCCTTGACGCCACGCTTAGGGTGTGTGTGACGCGAGCGGATAATAAGATCAGGAATGTTATTTGTCTCGAAAAATAGGCGGAATCGCTTCTTAAGGATGATGAAACGCGATCCAGCCCCGAGCCGGGAAGCTGCGGATACGGTCAAGGCGCTGAAGCATGCACCGCCCCGGCTAGCGAGCCGGCAGGGACTTATGGCTGGTCCCGCCGAGCGCTCGAAACCTCTTACTCGGACGGTATTGCCTTCAACTCTGTGACACCACTGCGCACAGCATCCGCTCAGCCAACGAGGCGAGCAGGCGTTTTTCTAGCGACGCGTCGCCATCCGAGCACTCTTGCATGAGCGCTTCGCAGCGTTAAGAACAACTAGCGGTACGACCGCCCGCTGCGGATTCTTAAAAAACCCGAAGGGCTTCCTGATATGCCTTCAGCGAGTATCGTTCTGCTTCGAAACGACGCCAACCGAAGTCCGGTTACGGAATGCTTGGCTGAGTATATTTTTGACGGGTTCAAGT
>CAYZFU010000010.1:0-736 GCA_964477725.1 uncultured Halopseudomonas sp. | reverse complement strand
TGCCGGGGCCGGGTACGCCGCACCGCTATACACGTAGGTCAATGGCTTTGGTCCCGGAAGATAACCAGCCTGGCATTCGGTTATGGTAAATCCTCCTGCGGCGATCAGCTCTGGGATATCCCGATCCAGATGACATCCGCCGGCGAACCGCTTCCAAGTGGGCGTCAAGCGACGTTGCCATCGCATAACCGATCGATCGGCAGCTGCGCCGTGTTCGGCGAACAAAAGCCGGCCGCCCGGCTTCAGCACTCGTCGCATTTCGCGCAGTGCTGAAATCGGGTCGACGATGGAACAGAGGGTGAACGTCATGACGATCGTGTCAAAGCGCGCAGAGGCGGATGCAACACCTTGCACGTCCAATGCGATCATCTCGACGGGTATATCGATCGCCTTTGCGCGTTGCTGGCAGAGCGCATGCATCTGCGCCGCAGGGTCTACGCCAACAATCGATACGACCTTAGCAGAGTCGTAGTAACGGAGATTCAAACCCGTACCGATCCCGACCTCAAGCACTTCACCTCCCGCTTGCGGCACCACAGCTCCACGAACATGCATGACCGGACTGATACCACAGGCGAGGTCAATCAATTTAGGAAGCACATAGCGATCGTACGGATTCATAGGTAACGTCCGAGCTCAGCAAGCACCAAGATAACAGATTGCTAGCCTCGTTCCCGGCCTGCCCGGTCGCTCTGGGTTTTGATCAAGCGAGGCCTGGTTTTTCCGCGCACAAAGA
>CAYZFU010000009.1:19228-28726 GCA_964477725.1 uncultured Halopseudomonas sp. | reverse complement strand
GGTCAAGACCACTGGCGTTGACCGTGAAGTGATCGAGAAGTGGCTGTACCTGATCATCGCCATGGCGCTGATCAGCGGCATCCTCGGGACTGGTCACCACTTCTTCTTCATCGGTGCGCCCGATTACTGGCTGTGGATCGGCTCGATCTTCTCGGCTGTGGAGCCGCTGCCGTTCTTCATGATGATGGTGTTCGCCATCAGCATGATCCGTCGCCGCCGTCGCGACCACCCGAACAAGGCCGCCGTTACCTGGGCGCTGGGCTGCACCATCATGGCGTTCCTTGGCGCTGGCGTCTGGGGCTTCCTGCACACTCTGGCCCCGGTGAACTACTACACCCACGGTACCCAGCTCACCGCAGCCCATGGCCACCTGGCGTTCTTCGGAGCATACGTAATGATCGTATTGGCGATCATCTCCTACGCCTGGCCGAAGCTGCATGGCCGTGAAGCCAATAGCCCGCGCGCTCAGGCCATCGAGATCGCATCATCCTACACCATGTGCATCGGCATGCTCGGCATCACGCTGCTGCTGACCGCTGCCGGTGTCGTCCAGGTCTGGTTGCAGCGGATCCCGGGCAACGGCGACGCCCTGAGCTACATGGCCACTCAGGACGTGCTGATGACCATCTACTGGCTGCGTCTGGCTAGCGGTGTGGTGTTCGGACTCGGCGTAGTGCTCTACCTGTACAGCTTCATCGCCGCACGCCAGCCGCTGGCTGACAACACTCCACCGGCCGCGGCAATCGCCTGAGCATCAAGTGGAACCCTGCAGGGGCCGGCCCTTACCGGCACCTGCAACCTTTTCAAGCAAGAGATTACGACCGTGGAAGAAGCTGTAGGCATCCGTTGGCACAACTTCATCACCCGGGTAGCCCGCACCGGCTTTCCTGCGGCGACGGTGCGGCTGGAAGACGAAGCGCCTCGCCTGGCCATGGTCTTTCGCGCTCTGGGTGGTGACCCAGCCTTGTCGGTACGACCCAGTACCGAGCGTAAACTGCATCCGCCGCGCGCGTTTCTACAGAAAATCGCCGGTACCGGGCTGAACCACGCGCTGGCCTGGCGCGAAGCCGATAACGTGCGCTTGCCTGACACGCTGGCCGTTTTCCCAACCAAGCAGGCGAACCGCGATCTGTATCTGTGGCTGGTGGCATTGGCCAGCGACGCGCCGGAAGCATCCGACAAGAATTGGCTGAACCTTAATCAGCGGCTGGTCAGCGCCACGCTCGTGCGCTATCCCGGGCTCGCAATGTTGTACCAGCGGCTCGCTGAACACCTGGTTGCCCTGCGCCGCGAGCAGCCCCTGCGTGGTGTGCAGGCTCGACGCGAAGCCTGCATTCAGGCCGAACTGCTCCGGCCCGGATCGCAGCAGGCGCTGCCCGCCGCGCCCGGCGATCCACTGCCGGTCCCCCTGTGGCTGTACCCGACCGGCAGCGAAACGGTCGAGCCGATTTCTCGGCAGGACGGACCCGACGGCCCGATGACAACTCCGGGCTCGGTTCGTCAGGGCAAGGGGCGCAAGCGCGGCGAGTATGTCGACGACGCCGACGGTCGCGACGGGCTCATCGTGTTTCGGCTGGAAAGCCTGTTCTCCTGGTCCGAATACATCCCGCTCGACCGCTGTGCCGACGACAGCGAAGATGACGATGCGCAAAAGGTGGCCGACGATCTGGACAAGCTGAGCCTGTCGCGCAGCGGGCAACCCGGCGCATCGCGTCTGCGGCTGGATATGGACCTGCCATCCGCAGCCGAAGACGACATTCCGCTTGGCGACGGCGCATTGCAAGCAGACCCTTCGCACAAACCATTGCCGGATCATCCCGTTTCTCACACGCAATACCGATCCTTGCGCACTGCCCGCCCGTCTCGCGCCGCTGGCCCAGCGCCTGCGCCGCCAGTTCGAGGGGCTGAGGCCGCAACGCTTCTGGAAAAAGCGCCAGCCAGCCGGCAGCACTTTGGATCTTCAGGCTTGCGTGCATTTCGCAACTGAGCGAAGCCTTGGACGCGCCAATGCCCAGCCTGGTGCTTGCCGATCTGTCCCTGTCGACCGAAGCCTGGGCCGACAACGAGCACCAGGTCATCGAGGTCATTCGCGACGGCCTGCACCTGTTCGGCGAGGCGCTGGACGCAGGCGATGATGCCTTCGCCATGTACGGCTTTTCTTCACGGCGCCGCGATCATGTGCGGTTCAACATGATCAAGAACTTTGCCGAGCCCTGGGGCGACTCAGTGCGCGGCCGCATTCAGGACCTCAAGCCCGGTTATTACACGCGGATGGGCGCAGCGATTCGCCAGGCCACCGAGATCCTCAAGGAGCAGCCGGCCGAACAACGTCTGTTGTTACTGCTGACCGACGGCAAACCCAATGATCTGGATATCTATGAGGGCCGTTACGGCATGGAAGACACCCGTCATGCACTCGTCGAGGCGCGCCGCGCGGGCATCGAGCCGTTCTGCGTGACCATCGACCAGCAGGCCTCGGACTACCTGCCTTATCTGTTCGGACAACAGCGCTACCAGCTGATACACCAGGCCAGCGAACTGCCGGAGCTATTGCCCAGGCTATACCTGCTGTTAACAGGACGCACACCATGAATCAGATGACGCTTGCCTACCCATCGCACCGTTCGCCAGCCGCGCGTCGCCTGCCGGGCGATCTGGCCATGTGGTTTTTCATTTTCGCCGAGCTGCTGGTATTCGGCATTCTCATCATCGCCATGGCCTATGCGCGCCAGCGCTGGCCCGGGATGTTCAGCGCTGGCGTCGCCACGCTGCACCCGGTCGCCGGGTTGACCAACACATTGCTGTTGCTGACCGGCAGTTATTTCGTTGCCCGGGGTGTAGCGAGCGCCGGCTGCGAAACGTCACGGGTGGCACGCTGGTTCACCCTAGGCGCGCTGTGCGGCCTCGCGTACCTGATCGTCAAGATCACCGAATACGTCCTGCTGTTTCGCGCCGGCTACAACCTGCGGACGGACACCTTCTACTTCTTCTACTTTTTCACCACCTTCTTCCACCTGGCGCATGTGCTGCTGGGCATGATCATCCTGCTGTTCGTGGCTCGCCGCAGTGGTGCCTGCGGCTATTCTGATCCCGCTCAGCACCGGGCCGCCAGCGAATCTGCCGGCAGCTACTGGCACATGGTCGATCTGGTCTGGCTGGTTCTGTTTCCGCTGCTGTACGTGCTGCCGTGAGGTGTATATGAAAACCGGTCTGACGCTTGCCTGGCTCGGGTTGATGAGCCTGACACTTGCCGCTTGGTGGCTGGGACACAGCGCTTCAGGATCCTGGCTGGGCCTGGCGGTGCTGGCATTGACAGTGTTGAAGGGCCAATGGGTTATTGACCGGTTCATGGAGCTGCGCCATGCGCCGGTGCTGTTCCGGGCTCTGGTGAGCGGCTGGCTGGCGGTCGTGGTGAGTGCGATGGCCGCTTTAGGGCTGTGAACTAGGGGAGGAGATTAAACAGGCGGCAGTTTCGGTGCTGGTAGAGGTCTGGCGACCCGGGAGCTGCGTGCAAGCTGTTTCGCGGTCATGCCCTACAGGCCGAAGTGGCATCGGTTTTGTGTGGGAGCGCACCTGAGCGCGAAAGGGCTGCTCGCAGGCTGCTTCGCGGTCATGCCCGACCCTACGGGTCGAGGTGGCAGCCGGTTTCTGTGTGGGAGCGCACCTGGGCGCGAAGGGGCTGCGTGCAAGCTGCTTCGCGGTCATGCCCGCTCCTACGGGCGGAGATGGCATCGGTTTTGTGGGAGCGCACCTGGGCGCGAAGGGGCTGCGCCCCGGCGTCGGTCAACCGCCGCTGGCGTTCATGAAGCGCAGCACTTGCACGTCGCCGTTGGAGGCGAATTCATGGCGGGCAGGCTTGCGCTGCAACGCGCTCTGAAGCGCTTTGAGCAGTGGCTCGTCAGTGGTCGGGTGGCGACGTACCAGGGCGCGCATGTCGATCGAATTCTCGTGCCCCAGGCATAGCAACAGTCGCCCTTCGGCAGTCATCCGTACCCGGTTGCAGGTATCGCAGAAGTTATGCGAATGCGGTGAGATGAAGCCTATGCGGCTGTCAGGGTGCCCTTCGATGCGTGCATAGCGCGCCGGGCCGCCAGTGTTCTCGGTGCTATCGAACAGGTTATAGCGCTGGCCGATCAGCTGGCGTACTTCGTCACTTGAACAAAAGGCTTCGCCGCGCGAGCGGCCAACATGGCCCAGCGGCATTTCTTCGATGAAACTGATATCCAGCCCGCGCTCGACGGCGTAGTCGACCAGATCGGGAACTTCATCCGCGTTGCGGCCTTTCATTACCACGACGTTGAGCTTGATCGAGGCAAAGCCTGCGACGCGCGCCGCATCGATACCGGCCAGCACCTGGTTCAGATTGCCAGTGCGGGTGATGGCGCGGAATTTGTCCGCATCCAGACTATCCAGGCTGATGTTGAGTCGCCTGACACCGGCATCGGCCAGCGGCTGAGCCAGCTTGACCAGTTGCGAGCCGTTGGTGGTCATGACCAGTTCCTTCAGCCCCGGTAGCGCGGCGATCTCCCGACACAAATCGACGATACCGCGCCGGACCAGCGGTTCGCCGCCGGTCAGCCGAATCTTCTTCACACCCTGGCTGACGAACAAGCGCGCCAGCCGGGCGATTTCCTCCAGGCCGAGGATCTGCTGGCGCGGCAGAAAGGTCATCTCCTCGGCCATGCAATACACACAGCGAAAATCGCAGCGATCGGTTACCGACATGCGCAGGTAATCGACACGCCGGCCCATTCCGTCCAGCAGTTGTTTCTCGGCCATGGCCTGTGCTCCCGTTATTGCATTAGCGGAGAAGTCGCTCCGCGCAGAACGATACCGTCTATATCTGCTTCACCTATGAGGGTTTCGAGGTACTGTACCACGGCCTTGTTCCACACCCGTTCGGACAAATCCTGACTAATCGCATCACGCACCAGCTCGAAAGGCAGTTTGCGCCCCTCGATGCGCATGTCGACATGCACCACATGGAAACCGTAGCGCGACTCGATCGGCTGGCTGGCCAACCCTTCCGGCAGGCGCATGATCTGTCGCTCGAATTCCGGCACCGTCTGCCCCGCGCTGAGCTGGCCCAGCTCGCCGCCCTGTTCCTTCGACGGGCAGGCTGAATGCCGGCGTGCCAGCTCGGCAAAACGATCCGGCCAGCGCCTGAGCTCGTCGATCACCGCCAGCGCCTGCTCCCGCAGCCGGCTGCGGCCAGCCACATCGTCAGGCGCGGCGGCGAGCAGGAGGTGCCGAACCGCGACCAGCGGCGCGGTGGTGAAGCGCTCCGGATTGGCCTCGTAGACCTGCCTCAGGCTGGCCTCGTCGGCTTCGGGAAGCTTCACCTCGGTTTCGATCAGCGCACGGATCAGCGCCTCGTCGTCGCTTTCGCCTTCACGCGGACTGGCCTCGATATTGAGCTCCGCTGCGCGCTGCTCAAGCAGTTCACGCAGGACCAGCGCCTGGGCGGCCAGGAAGACCGCGTCGTCGCGGCTGTCAGCAGGGTGATACTGCATTTCATGGGCGATATCTTCGGGGCGGATGGCCGCCCCGTTGACGAACACCCGGGGCCATTCGGGACGCACACTGGTGGCGATAATGGCTGAGCTGTTCATGATTCGTTCCTCGAAGAGCGCCAGGATTATTCCTGGCGCGGCGCCTGGGCCATCGGTTTGGCACCGAGGGCATTGATCGCAGCGCCCGGGTTGATCACCGGAGTGCTGACCAGGCCGGGGCGCTCGGCATCGCTGTCGTTCGCCGGCTGGGCGCGCAGAGCACGCTTGCGCTGCGGCTGGGTAGCCTTGAGCCGGACGATCTGGTAACGGCGTCCCAGATACCACACCGGCGCACTGACAACGTGAACCAGACGGGTGAAGGGGAACAGCACGAACAGGGTGATGCCGAGGAACACGTGCAGCTTGTACGCCAGGCCGACCGGCTCGATGCTGGCAGCGGCCAGGACCGGCTGGAAAGTCACCACCTGCTGCGCCCAGTTGGCCAGCAGCACCATCTGCGAGCCGTCCATGTGAGCAGTCGACACATAAATGGTGAACAGACCCAGCAGCAGCTGCACCAGCAGTACCCAGAGGACCATGATGTCCGATTTGCTCGACTGAGCTCGGACCCGAGGGTCGGTCATCCGGCGCCAGATCAGCATGACCAGGCCCACCAGGCACAGCAGGCCGAAGAAGCCACCGATCAGCATGGCCATCAACTGCTTGTGCTCGTAGCTGAGCCAGCGATGGTAGACCACCGAGGGCGTCAACAGGCCGACGAAGTGTCCGGCCAGCACGGCGATGATGCCAATGTGAAAAAGATTGCTGGCCAGGCGCATGTTCTTGTTAGCCATTAACTGACTGGAGCCGGCTTTCCAGCTGTACTGCGACAGGTCGAAACGCGCCCAGCTGCCGATGATCAGCACCGCCAGCGCCATGTAGGGATATACCCCGAACAGCATGAGATTGATATTGGACATGATGGCCTCCTATGCCCGGCGCGCCGGCTGGGCATTATCGTTAAAGTCGACCCAGTGAACCGGCACCGCGACATCTTCGCGGGCCCTGACGTTCGCCGGGCGGGTACCACAGGCGGCGGTGTTGTCGCCATTGAGGAAGGTCACCTGCTCTTCCTCCCACTCCTTGTCGAGCGCTTCCAGACTGTTGTCCGGCTGCTCGGCGGTGACCTGCGCGCGAACCTCCTGCATCACGCTGGCCGGCTCGCAACCGGCGATCTGCAGCAGCGCACTGAAACAGGCGGCATAGGGCGACTCGCGTTCGATCAGGCGGGTCGCCAGCAATGCCAGCAGGTGCGAGACGTCGGCCAGGCCTTCGCGGGCCTCGTCCGATTCGCGAGTGGCCAGATACTCCAGATACAGCGGAATGTAATCGGGCAGCTCACGCACGCCGATGGCGAAGCCGGCGGCTTCGTACTGCGCCAGGAGATCGACCATCGCCTGACCGCGGTCGCGCGATTCGCCGTGCACATGTTCGAACAACAGCAGCGACAGGTAGCGGCCGCGCTCGAACAGCTCGGTGTAGTCCTCCTGTACGTCGAGCAGATCGCTGCCGGCCAGCCGGTCGGTCAGCGACGTCAGCAGCCGGCGCTGCTCCGGGCTGATTTCGCGCGCGGCGGCGATGGCTGCGCGCAGCTCATCTGCACCGGCGACCAGCTCGGCGGTCGGGTAGTCCAGCAACAGCGAAATAACCTTGAGAATGCGCATGCTCAGTCCTCCCACAGTTGTACGGTTTTCAGCACGTCGCGGCGATTGGCCTTCTTCGCGCCGAACATGTTGGTATCGGACGAACCGGAGCAGCCACTGCCGAAGCTGAAGCCGCAACCGTTGCGCTCGGCGAACACTTCGCTCATCGCTTCTTCGCGATGCGCGGTGGGGATCACGAAGCGGTCCTCGTAGTTGGCGATCGCCAGGTAGCGATACATGTCCTCGGCCAGTGCGCGGGTCAGACCCACTTCTTCGAGCACCGCGAGGTTTTCGACGCCATCGACCTGTTGCGAGCGCTTGTACACGCGCATTGCCAGCATGCGCTTGAGTGCCAGACGCACCGGCTCCTCATCGCCTGCGGTGAGCAGGTTGGCCAGGTAGCGCAGCGGAATGCGCAGGCTGTCGACGTCAGGCAGGATGCCGTTCATGGCGACCTTGCCGGCTTCGGCGGCGTTCTGGATCGGTGACAGCGGTGGCACGTACCAGACCATCGGCAAGGTGCGGTATTCCGGATGCAGCGGCAGCGCCAGATTCCAGTCCACCGCCATCTTGTACACCGGTGACTGTTGCGCCGCCTCGATGACCGACATCGGCACCCCGTCTTCCAGCGCCTGCTTGATCACCTGCGGATCGTTGGGGTCCAGGAACAGGCTCAGCTGGCCTTCGTACAGATCCTGCTCGCTGGGCAGGCTGGCGACCTCATGGATGCGGTCGGCGTCATACAGCAGCACGCCCAGGTAGCGGATACGGCCTACGCAGGTTTCCGAGCATACGGTCGGCATGCCGGCTTCGATGCGCGGGTAGCAGAAAATGCACTTTTCCGATTTGCCGCTCTTCCAGTTGAAATAGATCTTCTTGTACGGGCAGCCGCTGATGCACATGCGCCAGCCGCGGCACTTCTCCTGATCGATGAGAACGATGCCGTCTTCCTCGCGCTTGTAGATCGCCCCGCTCGGGCAGGACGCCGCACACGCCGGGTTGAGGCAGTGTTCGCACAGGCGCGGCAGGTACATCATGAAGGTGTTCTCGTACTCACCGTAGATGTCGGCCTGCACCTGGTCGAAGTTCTTGTCCTTGCGCCGCTTGGCGAACTCGGTACCGAGGATCTCCTCCCAGTTAGGGCCCCATTCGATCTTTTCCATACGCCGGCCGGAAATGGCCGAACGCGGCCGCGCGGTGGGCTGGTGCGCCACCTCTGGTGAGGTGTGCAGGTTCTGATAGTCGAAGTCGAACGGCTCGTAGTAGTCGTCGATGGTCGGCATGTCCGGGTTGGCGAAGATGTTCGCCAACACGCGGAACTTGCCGCCGATGCGCGGGTTGATCGAGCCGTCCTTGTTGCGCACCCAGCCGCCCTTCCATTTCTTCTGGTTTTCCCAGTCCTTCGGGTAACCGATCCCCGGCTTGGTCTCGACGTTGTTGAACCAGGCGTATTCCATACCCTCGCGGCTGGTCCAGACGTTTTTACAGGTGACCGAACAGGTGTGGCAGCCGATGCACTTGTCCAGATTCAGTACCATGCCTACTTGTGAACGAATTTTCATGGCTGTGTCCTCACTCGATATCCTGTGGCAGGGGCTGCGGAAGCGCTTGGCCACCCAGGCCGCCGTGTTCTTCGCCATCCAGCCAGTCGACCTTGTCCATCTTGCGCACGACGACGAATTCGTCGCGGTTGCAACCGACAGTGCCGTAGTAATTGAAGCCCCAGGCTTGCTGGGCGTATCCGAGTTGTGGTGGCCGCCGCGGGTCTTGGTGGTTTCGGCACCGGGCATGTTCACGATGCGTTCCTGCGCGTGATACATCATCACCATGCCTTCCTTGACCCGCTGGCTGACGACCGCCCGGGCAACCAGCGCACCGTTGGCGTTGAAGCACTCGACCCAGTCGTTGTCCTCGATTCCGGCCTTCTGCGCGTCGATTTCCGACAGCCAGATGATCGGGCCACCGCGGCTCAGGGTGAGCATGATCAGGTTGTCCGAATAGGTGCTGTGGATGCCCCACTTCTGGTGCGGAGTGATCCAGTTCAGAACGATCTCGGCGTTGCCATTGGGCTTCTTGCCCTTCACATAATCGATGGTGCGGGTGTTGATCGGCGGCCGATAGCTCATCAGCTGCTCGCCGAATGCCTGCATCCACGGATGATCCTGAAAGAACTGCTGGCGGCCGGTGATGGTGCGCCACGGAATCAGCTCGTGAACATTGGTGTAGCCGGCGTTGTAGCTGACGTTTTCGTCTTCCAGGCCGGACCAGGTCGGGCTGGAGATGATTTTCCGCGGCTGCGCCTG